>CAYJPI010000186.1:0-5484 GCA_964372005.1 uncultured Oscillospiraceae bacterium
TGTAAACAAACCATGGCCGTAACAATATTGATAAATCAATACAAATTCGCAAAAAACCCTGTAATACAAAGGAAATTTTGAAATACAATCGTCATGTTGTAACACTTTTTATATGCAAAAATTTTCTATATTTATACTAAATTGCATTTGAAATCGTGTTACCGAAAATGTACACTCAATTCATGCGAATACGCAATACAAAAACGAGGGAGACAATACACATGAACAAATTCATCACACTGACACTTAGCCTAATCATGGCACTGACGTTCGCCGCCCCGGCGCTCGCCTTCACGGACATGGACAAGACCGAGGCCGTTGAAACGCAATGGGATGTGAACGTACAACTTGTTGACTACACGGCCGCATCCTTTGCTAAGGGTTACTACACGAGCCTACCGAGTGTAGACCGCGGATACCTTAAAAACGAGATGGTAGGCGCACTCGTAACGCTGTATGTGCCGAACGATGCGAAGGACTCGCAGGCGGAATTCTCCTTGGAGACGGAGGATGTGCATGTATGGGGATTCATCGCGGAGGATGAGGACCTCGAAGGAAAGCTCATCGATACGGACATGGTTGTGGATGGCGACAACGCGCCCATCATAGCTTCGGTTGGAGATGACAGGAGCTATAGATATCTCGTACTCGGCCAGTTAATCGCCGAGAAGGGTAGTATCACCGCGCGCGTTAGTGACACGACAGATAGCGCATCCATCCCCGATGAAGGCGTTAACATAGACGGTTACTTGGTAACAAAGAGCGGCTACGACTATATCCTCACCATGGACAACGATGTAATACGCATAACGGTTGACCGTGATAACTTCTGCGAGGAGATGTACATCACACCCGATGGCATGGCCGAGGCGAATGTGCATTCCTACCGTAGCGACGAGGTAGCATACGAAACGGACGCGGCCTTCCTTCGCGATGACGATTCCGAGTATGACGATTACCACGACATCTACCTCGATGTTAAGGATGCTTTCGGATTTGACATCAATGACGAGGGCTACCTCTACGATAGTTTCTTCTATGGCGTTAAGGGTAGCATCGAAGTTTCGGACACGGTTTATCTTGAGCCTTTTGTCCCCACACTCACCGTGCCCACGCCCCCTGCTGTAGAGCCGCCAAAGACGGGCGACGCAGGTTCCGCATTAGGCATTGCTTTCATGGCGCTTGCATCGCTGGGGCTTGTTGCAATGAAGAGGCGCAAAGCCCATTTGGGGTAAGAAGTAACTAACCACAACATAACAACATAACAAAAAAGTGCTCTTTGAGCACTTTTTTTACACATTCGATAGTCTAACCACCCACTTGGTGGTTCTTGTTTTCTTGAAAAGGGTTAAAAACTCCATTATCGCACAATATGTATCTGCGATGTTCACAACCCATGCCTCCCTCGATTTAGGAAGGATGGTAGGGGTGAGCGGCCACATATGGCCGAGGATGATGTCCTTCTCAAGGTCGGTCAAGTCAAAGTGTTTGCTTGCCGCCACCATGGACGTGATGCTGTGCGTTGTCCAGCGGCGATTGATACGGTCATCGTCGAGTCTGAAATCGTGAAGGAGAGCGCCACGCGCCGTCTCCCTTTTGTTGAGTTTGAAAAAGCTCGCAAGCCGATACGAGATATAAGCGGTATACACCAAGTGTTCAAGTAACGTTGCGATGTCGGCGTGCTGTTCGAGGTTACTCATGTTTTGAACGAGAGGGTGATTTAGAGTTTCGTCGATTAGTTCCTGGAATTCTTGGTTCTTCTTCATGTCTTCACTTTCTTTTCGGGTAGCTCAGAACATTCAGCGTGCATGCCACGATAGAATGTTTAGTTGCCTCCCTTTCTACTTAGTTTCTTATATGTAACTGAGCGCACGGTGGAATATAGCACCGTCGTCAGGGGAATGCCCACGAGCATACCCAGCACTCCATACAGGCTTCCGCCAACCGTTACTGCGGCAAGCACCCATATGCCCGGCAGCCCAACGGATTCTCCAACCACCTTGGGGTAAACGAGATTGCCTTCCACTTGCTGTACCACTATGAATATGATGAGGAAGTACAGCGCTTCGATTGGGCTAACAATCAAAATCAGGAACGCGCCGATGGCACATGCCACGAATGAGCCGAATATCGGGATGAGTGACAGAAAACCGATCATCACGCTTATCAAAAGCGGATAGGGAATCCCGAGCACGGAGAGGACTATGAAAAACATGATCCCCGATATGAAGCACTCCAAGCACTGGCCCGAAATAAAGTTTTTGAACACCTTGTTTGAAAGTGCCAAAATGTCGGTGATTCGGGTGTACCACTTTTCGCTCAGGAATGCGCGAAACAGCATCAAAAATTGCTTTTGCAGTAGCTCTTTCCTGCCGAGCAGGTACAAAGCGAATATCAAAGCCAGTACGAATGTTACAACCCCCGATACTATCGAAGATGCAACCGCGATGGTTTGCCCGAAGAAAACAGGGATGTTGGTGTTTATGAATTCTATCGCATCCGCTATCATCGCTTCGATGTCAACATTCAAGTTTTCGATGAAATTGAGTATGTGTTCATCCTGCAAATAAACTTGGATGAAGGCATAACTTCTTTCTAGGAACGGCTCGACAAGCGGAATCAAACTTTCTATCGATTCGACTATCTGCGGAAGCACTATGCTTACAAAGCCCGCAATGAGCGCAATAACAAATACCAATGATAGAAGTATGCTAAGCGCGCGCGCAAGCTTCTCGTATTTGCCCTTGGTGAGCTTTAGTAGAAGCCGCTCCACAAATGTCATCGGGATGTTCAAAACAAAAGCGAACGCCGCCCCGAGCACGAAAGGATAAATAGCATCGAAGAATGCCTTAGCACCGTCTACAATGCCACCCCAGCTTACAACCACGGCATAGAATGCTATCGCGAATACGCACACCCCTGCAAGAACCCATGCAAACTTCTTAGTCATTTTCTATAACTACTCCGTTCCTACATTCAATCGCACGGCGTGCATTCTTTGCCGAGCTACTACTTCTTCACTTGCATTATACCGTATTTTCTCTCTTTTGTCTTATAAATTTTTATAAAATTTTTGTTATATTTCAATGTCCTTTGCGCAACGGAGTACCTATCGCTTTTGCGGTCATAATATCAAATCGTCTATATAGTATCAATGATAAAATATACAGACAAGTTGTGATGATTTTAATATCTCTGTTTCCAGAAAAAGAAATATGTTTATTATGTTTGTCCCACATAAAACAAAGGCGGCGAGCAATCGCTCACCGCCTCAATTATGCATATTTATACGTTTATGTAGGCCTTGCAAAGAACCTGCAAGTATCCGCGCCATTCGCCCAGCAATCCACCTCTACAACCGAGAAGGGGCGCTTCTCATACTCAAGAAGCACGCCTGCGATAAGCCCCGCATCGAAGTGGCAGAGCACCTTGTTCATATCCTGAGTGCCCGAGCAGTCAGCATCATCATCGATGGTGATGGTCATCTCATGGGTGGCTTCATCAAACATCTCAACATTGAGCTTGCCCACCTTCATCTCCTCGAATGTGTTTGCAAGCGTGGTGGTGAAATCTTCGAATGGAAGGTCCACATTAAGAACATCCTTGGAGAGCATGCGCCCCGCTATCTTGCCTGCAAGATGTATGGTCTCCTCCATTTCGCCTACGCCGTATTGCTTAACGAGTGCTTCTTGCATTGCAAATGCATACATGCGATACACGAGAACCGGCACCATGTCTCCTATTTCTCCGCGCCCCAGTTCGATATTTCCAAGCGATTGAAGCGTCAATTCAAATTCATCCGGCGCAGGTGAAGGCGACCTCGCCGTATCGAGCGATGAGAACCTGTCGGCAGGCATGGGCCGCGAGAAGTAGTATCCTTGCACGCTCTGACAACCGAGGCTCTTTAGAAGCTCCACATGCTCTTCGGACTCTACGCCCTCGGCAAGCGTGTGTATGCCAAGCTCCTTCGCCATCTGAAATATGCTTTGTAAAACCGTGCGTGCGCGGGTTTTGTAGCGATTATCGGTAAAGAAGGATCTATCGATCTTTATTACATCAACATGCAAATTTTTAAGTAGACCCAAGGACGAATAGCCCGAGCCGAAGTCATCCATCGACACGGTGAAACCGCCTGCATGCAGTTGTGCTAGGACGGCCTCTAGCGCCTTTTCATTATCGAACATGACGGATTCGGTAAGCTCGATTTCAAGATACTTCTTGGGTATGTCGTATTGTTCCGCTATGTCCACAAGTTCCTCAACGAAGGCGGGATTCGATAGATGCAAGCGCGAGAAGTTTACCGAGATGGTGATGAGGGGATTGCCCTTTTCCATCCATGATTTCAAAATCCTACAGCTCTCCTCGAACATATACTTATCAAGCTTAACTATAAAGCCATTCTTTTCAAACAGCGGTATAAAGTCTGATGGGAAAACGAAAGTGCCATCAGGCTCGACCCAGCGCACGAGCGACTCCGCGCCTATGAGCTTTTCATCCTCAAGGCGATACTTGGGTTGAAGGTATACGGTAAATTCTTTTCCACTCAGTGCGCGCTCCATCTTCGCTTCGATCTCACGGTCGCGAATGTCCTGCTTGCGCACCTCATCGTCGTATTCATACACTCCGCCGAGTACGGCGTTCGCCTTGGCCATGTTATGCGCGTAGTTCGCCTTTTCGTATATGCGGCTCACATCCGTTTCGCCTTCATGTATCACATAATGCCCGACCGAGAAACGAATTGTGTGGCGCGTGCGACTTGATGCTTGGTCGCGCACGGTATCTAGCATTTTGCCAAGTTCGCTACCGTCTGTGCGTGCGCAGAGCAATGCAAAGCAATCCATCTGGATGCGGGCTACAAGTTCGCTCTTAGCATCCACTTGCTTCTTTAATGCACCCGCTATGGCCTTTAGTGTTTCATCACCCTCTTCGGTGCCGTATAGATCATTCAATATGCTAAAGCGGTTGATATCGAATATCACCATAGTGTAGGATTTATCGACATTGTTCTCCAGAAGGTCTTTCGCATCCATCTTAAATCTTTGCAGGTTTGAAATGCCCGTCAACGAATCTGTATAGGCAACATCAAACAGTAGCTGTTTGCGAGCGCGTTGGTTGGAAATAACATACATCAAAAAAATTACCACAACTACGAACAACATCCCCGAAACCATGTACAGGCTGAGGTTCTCGTTAGGCATTGTATCCTGTTCCATATACGAGCATGCGCCAAGCGTAATCGAGAGAGTGAATAAGGCCACCACCATAATCATTCGAGAAACAAGATAGGATGCATGTTTTGCGGCATTCTTCCTGCCATTTATCATTTTCATGCCTCGCTCAAAGCTTGCAAAAACATCATGTAGCATAAAAGCACCTTTCCACGGGGGTAAAATTCCGTCTGCACAGTTCTAAAGTGGTTTGTAACACATGGAAATTTCCATGGCCATACGTCTATACATTATTGCATACAATTATGCAAATTTC
>CAYJPI010000187.1:0-5467 GCA_964372005.1 uncultured Oscillospiraceae bacterium
ATGTACCAATGCGGTCTCCCCAAAGAGATGGCGCTTGAATTGTTCAAGCCCTTCGTAATGAAGAAGCTCGTTGAAGATGCATATGCACACAACATCAAGAGCGCAAAGCGCATGGTAGAGCGTGCACGCCCCGAGGTTTGGGATGTGCTTGAGGGCGTTATCAAAGATCACCCCGTTCTATTGAACCGCGCGCCTACGCTTCACCGCTTGGGCATCCAGGCATTTGAGCCGGTACTCGTAGAAGGCCGCGCATTGAAGCTTCATCCGCTCGTTTGTACGGCATACAACGCCGACTTTGACGGCGACCAGATGGCTGTGCACGTTCCGCTTTCGGTGGAAGCACAGGCCGAAGCTCGCTTCCTCATGCTTGCGAGCAACAACATCCTAAAGCCGCAGGACGGTAAACCCGTTGTAAGCCCCACACAGGATATGGTTATCGGCTGCTACTATCTAACACTCGAGCGCCCGGGTTCTTTGGGCGAAGGCAAGATCTTCTCGAGCGAGGAAGAAGCGGTTATGGCCTACCAGACGGGCGCTGTGGCACTGCAAGCTCGCGTTAAGGTACGCATATCGCGCATGATTAACGGTGAGCCTAAGAGGAAGGTAATAGAGACGACCGTCGGCCGTTTGATATTCAACACGGCACTTCCTCAGGATCTCGGATTCGTTCCGCGCGAAACCGAGGACGATTTGTTTAAACTCGAGATCGATCGCTTGGTGGTCAAGAAGGATCTTGGTAAGATAGTTGACCGTTGCTATAGAAAGCACGGCCCAACAAAGACGAGCGAAGTGCTCGACGATATGAAAGCACTCGGCTTCCGCTACTCAACTCGCGGCGGTATCACGGTAGGTTTCCAGGATATCACCGTGCCCGATGAGAAGAAGGCGATACTTGCCGGCGCTGAAGTTGAAGTTGTGAAGATTGACAACATCTTCAGAAGCGGCCTATTGTCCAACTCCGAGCGTAAACAGCGCGTAATCAAGGTTTGGGAGAAGGCCACGGATGATGTTACCAAGGCGCTTATGGAAAGCCTTGATGAGTTCAACAACATCTACATGATGGCGAACTCCGGTGCTCGTGGATCGACCGCTCAGATTCGTCAGCTCGCCGGTATGCGCGGACTGATGGCGGATCCGTCCGGTCAAATCATCGAAGTGCCGATACGTGCAAACTTCCGTGAAGGACTTACCGTTCTTGAATTCTTCGTTTCCTCGCATGGTGCGCGTAAGGGTCTTGCAGATACCGCGCTTCGTACGGCGGACTCGGGTTACCTTACACGCCGTCTTGTTGACGTTTCGCAGGATGTTATCGTGCGTGAGGAAGATTGCTATGCTTCGCGTGGCGAGGCCGTAAAGGGCATGAGCATCAGCTCCATCGCTGACGGCAACAAGATTGTAGAGCCTTTGGATGCACGACTCATGGGTCGCTACGCCGCCGAGGACATCATACATCCCGAGACGGGCGAAATCATCGTCCCCTCGAACACCATGATAAGCGACGACCAGTCGAATGCCATCATCGCGGCAGGCATAAAGGAAGTTATGTGCCGTACGGTATTCACTTGCCGAAGCGAGCAGGGCATATGCGCAAAGTGCTACGGCTCCAACCTTGCAACCGGTCTTGATGTAAACATCGGCGAAGCGGTAGGCATCATCGCAGCGCAGGCCATCGGCGAACCCGGAACGCAGCTTACCATGCGTACCTTCCATACGGGCGGCGTTGCAGGAGACGATATCACGCAGGGTCTTCCCCGTGTTGAGGAACTTTTCGAGGCAAGAAAGCCCAAGGGTCTTGCCGTTATCACCGAAATTGCAGGTGAAGTTAAGCTCGTTGACAACAAGAAGAAGAGAGAAGCCGTTATTACAAGCGAGGATGGAGAGACGGACAGCTACCTGATCCCCTTCGGTTCCAAGCTAAAAGTGCGTGACGGCAGTATCGTCGAAGCGGGCGAGGAACTCACAGAAGGTTCCATCAATCCGCATGACATATTGAAGATAAAAGGCATCAAGGGCGTGCAGGCATACATGCTTCGCGAGGTGCAAAGCGTTTACCGCTTGCAGGGCGTTGAAATCTCCGATAAGCATATCGAGGTTATCATCCGCCAGATGCTCCGTAAAGTACAGGTCGAGGATAATGGCGATACCGAAATGCTCCCCGGCGAGCTCATCGATATCTTCCGCTTCGAACGCGAGAACGAAGCCACCCTCCTTTCGGGCGGCCAACCTGCGATTGCGAAGCGCAAGCTACTTGGTATCACCAAGGCGAGCTTGGCCACGGATTCCTTCCTTTCGGCCGCGTCCTTCCAGGAAACGACGCGCGTTCTCACCGAAGCGGCCATCAAGGGCAAAATCGATCCCTTGGTCGGCTTGAAGGAAAATGTTATCATCGGCAAGCTCATACCCGCCGGTGTCGGCCTCAAGCGTTATCGCGATGTTGAGGTGACCGAAGCAGCTCCAAACGTAGTTACGGTTGACTGATAGTAGATAGCATTGGCATAAGTTTAACACTTGTGCCAATGCTATATAGGGAAGAGAAGGAATATATATGGCAAGAACGATCGACTTTGAGGGCTGCAAGCTCTACGGCACAACAGAGTGCAACACCCTCAACATGCCCTCATGCGATACATGTATGCTGAGGGAAAATCAAGAAGATTGCGACCGCGTGAAGGATGACTTGCTCACCCTTCACGAGTTGCTTCCCGAGGGCGGTGTGTCCGAGCTGTTCGAATCGGAAAGTTGCCTACTTTGCAAAGCCAATAAGAACAAGCGCAGTTGCTTTGCGATGGTGGACATGGCACACGCCGAACCCAAGCGCACCAAGCGCAATGCACTCGGGTTGAAATCAAAGTCATTGGTGGGCTCGCTCGTGCCGGTGCAGATTGCATGTTGCACCGTATGTAGACGCAACTTACTCCTACTCGAGTATCTGCCGCTTACCATACCCGCGGTTGTAGGATTGCTTTCACTACTCGTGCTGAGCTTTGATGCGGTGAATCGTCCGCTTATCGAAGCGGCGCTGTACATGCCACTAATCGTGTTTGCCTTTGTGGTTGGAGCATGCGTTGTGGCTACACACTTCGTGGTAAAGTCGATAGCTAAAAAGTTCGACAGCGTGACTGAGACGGATTTACTCAAAGTTCCTACCATCGTAAAGATGAGGGAAAAGGGTTGGTTCCCCCTCAATGCATCGAAGAAGGGCAGAATTTCGGCGGTTTTCATGAAGAATAGGTTGAAGTGCGGCGTATGTACCGGCGGTAAGGACGACGCAGCCCCTGTTACCCGATAAAGAGTTGCCGCAAAAAGCCCAGAACGAGGGTAAAAAACTGTTTGACAATACACCGCTTTGGTGGTAAAATGCAGTTTGTGTGTACGAAGATAAGTGCACAATGGCGAAAACAGGAGGAAATATGGACGACATAAGTGGTTTGGCGATTGTAGGTACCAAACAGGTGCTCAAAGCCATTGCCGCAAATGAGCTGGATAAAATGTATCTCGCACTCGATGTGGATGCATCAATATCGCAGAAGTTGACACAGGCGGCAACGGCCGCAGGCGTACAGATTATTACAGTTTCCACGATGAAAGAACTTGGGGAAGCATGTAAAATCGATGTGGGTGCCGCATGTGCGGGGATCCCTCGAGCGTAATTTCCGCTATGGCGGAATGTAAAGCGTATACCTTCCCGATGGGTTGCGGGGAGCTACTTTTGATAGATGCGGCGTTTACGTCGCCACACGTTGCGTTGGCAGATTCCAAGCTGTTTCATGCTGGAAACACGGAACTGTCCCCGAAAAAAATTTAATGCATAATTTGCGAGGCAAGCCGGGCTCAATGTTGCAGGGTGCAGGCATGCCAAAAAAGAAAGGAAGCACAAATGCCGACGATTAACCAATTGGTTCGTAAGGGTCGCGAGCAGGTTGAGTACAAGTCCAACTCTCCGATTCTTAAGAAATGCCCTCAGCGCCGTGGTGTTTGCACCGCTGTGCGTACCATGACACCAAAGAAGCCGAACTCCGCGCTTCGTAAAATTGCCCGTATTAAACTTACGGACGGTTTGGAAGGTACCGCGTACATTCCCGGTATCGGCCATAACTTGCAGGAGCACTCCGTTGTCCTTATCCGCGGTGGCCGCGTAAAGGATTTGCCCGGTGTGCGTTACCACATCATCCGCGGTGCACTCGATACCGCAGGTGTGGCAAAGCGTATGCAGTCGCGCTCTTTGTATGGCGCGAAGCGTCCTAAGAAATAAGGGGGGTAATTAGATATGCCAAGAAGAGGATTTATCCCCAAGAGGGAAGTTTTGATGGATCCCATGTACAAGAGCATCGTTGTTACGAAGCTCATCAACCAGGTAATGTACGATGGTAAGCGTGGTACAGCTCAAAAGGCTTGCTACGGCGCTTTTGACATCATCCGCGAGAAGAGCGGCCGTGAGCCCCTCGAAGTATTTGAGCAGGCAATGGGCAACATCATGCCCGTGCTTGAAGTTAAGGCGCGCCGCGTTGGTGGTGCAACTTACCAGGTACCGATCGAGATTCGTCCCGAACGCCGCCAGACACTTGGCCTTCGTTGGTTGGTGCTCTTCGCGCGCAAGCGTGGCGAGCGCACCATGATGCAGCGCCTTGCAGGCGAAATCATGGATGCGGCTAACCAGAGCGGTTCTGCCTTCAAAAAGAAGGAAGACACCCATAAGATGGCCGAAGCCAATAAGGCATTCGCGCACTACCGCTGGTAATGCGTACCCTATTGGTGCAAATGCAGTAAATACAAGACGCGCGGACGTGGTTTACCATGTTCGCGCGTGTTGGCGAAAAACCGTATGCATACATGTATACTTGTAATAATTAAAATAAACCCCCAAAGATTTACCTATCTTTCGCGGGAAGGAGGAGACCAATGCCCAGGACAACATCTCTCGAAATGACGAGAAACATCGGTACCATGGCTCACATAGATGCCGGAAAAACAACGACGACGGAGCGTATTCTCTACTACACAGGTAAGATCCATAAGCTTGGCGAGGTGCACGAAGGTGCTGCCACGATGGACTTCATGGTGCAGGAACAGGAGCGCGGTATTACAATCGCATCGGCTGCAACAACTGCTTACTGGCGTGAACATCGCGTCAACATCATCGACACCCCCGGACACGTGGACTTTACAGTGGAGGTTGAGCGTTCCTTGCGCGTGCTCGACGGCGCTGTTGCTGTTTTCTGTGCAAAGGGCGGCGTTGAGCCCCAGAGCGAAACCGTGTGGCGCCAGGCTACTAAGTACGGCGTACCCCGCCTTGCTTATGTAAACAAGATGGACATCACAGGTGCTGATTTCTACAATGTAGTCTCCATGATGAAGGAACGCCTCGGCGCAAACGCAGTGCCGATTCAGCTCCCCATCGGTGCCGAGTCCGAATTCCGTGGTATCATCGACCTCATCAAGATGAAGGCCGAAGTATACTATGATGATG
>CAYJPI010000188.1:0-5454 GCA_964372005.1 uncultured Oscillospiraceae bacterium
TGTAATCTGCCACCCAATCGGTATTGTCGGTATTGTTCGTAAAAATCGGCTCCGACTCAAGACCGTTCAAACTTCCACCGGTCAGAATATCCGGAGGTTCTATTGAGAATAGAGGTTCACCTTCTAAAGTGTAGAGTTGAAGATAATCCCTAGTGTAGAGTTGAATATACTCCCTACTCTCTCGTGCAAACGCAAATTGAGCCGTGCCGAGGATCAACACCGACGCCAGCGCAAAGGAAACAAACTTTTTCATAAAACCCCTCCTAAAAACAATGTTATTTTTCTCTTGTCATTTCATGCTCAGCTACTATCATTGTATCGCATTGTATATATTCAGGCAAGAAAATTTTTTATATGCAGACACGAATGCGCGCCCATGCCTTTTGTTTAAACTTTATATGAATTTGTTTTGATTCTTCCTCGACTTTTTACGGTTAAATGTGAGAGATTGAAGATTTCGTATCAGAAGTTAGAACAGCAATTGTTGGCAATCAGGTTTGGCAGTGCTGTTTGCGTAGTGCATATTGAGTGCATATTTTTTCTCTCTTTCAACGCTTTCTCGCGCCTTGCAAATCCCCATGATAAACCTAATGATGAAATCCACCCGCCTGCTTGATTTTTATTTAATCGTAATAATAAAGCAGGCGGGTGATTCGGTCTACTATATTTTTATTGGCGCACTACAGCGAATAAGCCGCCTCGAACGCTGTGCGAACCGCTGTTTCGATTCTACCCGGTGTTTTAGCATCGCCGATGACGACGACTTTATCCGTGACACTCTTGCAAATCTCCTCCACCTCGTTCACCGATGCAACGCCCATCGCGAGCACGACACAGTCAACGCTTTGCTTGCTCTGCTCCTTCGTTTCGACGGATTCGAGCACGATGGCATCTTCTTGAATCTCCACAAGCTTGGTCGAGGGGCGATAGTTCACCTCGAAATGCGAGAGCCTGTCCATCGCATCCAAATAATGCTGAACATAGACATTGCCACCGATTTTATCGAGCATTTCTACGATAGTGACCTCGTTGTTTTGCTCGCAGAAAAGATCCGCGGCTTCAAGGCCGGTCGCACCCGAACCGACCACGGCGACCTTCTGCCCCGATATCGCCTTCCCCTTGAGTAGTGCCTCGTCAACGGTGAGGACATTCGGAAGGTTTGTACCGGGAATGAAAGACGGGCGAATGGCCTGTGCGCCTGTCGCAATCATGATCGCATAGGGGGATAATTCATCAAGCACCGCCTTCGTTGCGGCGGTGTTTAGGCGAACTTCCACGCCGAGCTTTTCAAGCTGAACCATTTCATAATCGACAATCCAATTGATCTTGTCCTTCTTTGGCGGCTTGTTGGCTACATTGATTTGGCCACCGACCTGACAGCTCTTTTCAAGCACCACAGGCTTAAATCCACGGGTCGCCAACACACGCGCCGCTTCAAGCCCTGCCACGCCTGCGCCTATGATGGCAACCACCTTGCCGTCACCATTCTTATTATCGAAGGGGTATTTTGTCTCCCTGCCTGCCATGGGATTCACGGCACATTTCACGGGGCCGCAATCGCCGACGATGGTATCCGACACCAAGGTTTCAAAGCAGAATGTGCAGGAAATACAGCGGTTGATCTCGCACTCGCGCCCTTCTTTGGCCTTTTTTGCCCATTCGGGATCGGCCACCACGGCACGGCCGAGACATGCGAAGTCAACGAGATCATCGTCTAGCATTTTTTCTGCCATCCAAGGCTCTTTTATCATGTTGACGGCCATCACGGGGACTTTCACCGCATCGCGGATAGCGCGGATGAGTGGCGTACGACAGCCTTGATCGTAGGTCATCGGCTCGGACAGGGAGTTGAAGGATTCATAGATACCGTTAGATACATTGATGTACGCGATGCCCATATCTTCAAGCATTTTGCATACTTTTACGCCGTCCTCGATATCAAAATAATCCTCGACGCCATTCGGCTTTAGGAGTTCATCCACGGTTAAGCGCATGGAAATCGGGTAATCATCGCCACATGTTTTTCTTATCGCTTCGATGACTTCCTTCACGAAGTTGAACCTGTTTTCAAAAGAACCGCCGAACCTGTCACTGCGCTGATTGGTGTAGGGGCTTAAAAATTGCGAGAAGAGATAGCCATGCGCACCGTGGAGTTCCACGCCGTCACAGCCGCCTGCCTTGGCTCTCGCTGCGCCCGATGCAAACTTACCTATAATGAGCTCAACTTCTTCGGTCGTCATCTCATGCGTTTCGGAACCGCATACTCCACAAGCGCGTGAGGAGGATGACCACACGGGTTCGTTCCCGTTAAGGTTGCAGAAGGTTTCGCGGCCGGGATGATGCAACTGCGCAAACACCACCACATCGTAACCGTGGAGCATGTCCGTGGCTTTTTTCATGGGGGCAATATGTTCATCTCTCGCCACGCTGACCTGACAGCGAGCCGCAACACCATGCTCGTCATCCACGCGCGTGTTTTCAAGTATGATCATACCCACGCCACCCTCCGCGCGACACTTCAAGTACTCGTAAAAAGCAGGCCCGATGGTCTGATCTCCTTCGGCGCAACCCATCGCCAGCGGTGCCATAACCACGCGGTTCTTGAGTTCAAGTTTGCCGATACGACCCGGTGTGAATAGTTTTTCGTACATCATTTTATTGCCTCCCATAAATTATTTGATAGTAGTTTGTTAATTTCTTAACATAGTCATATCATAGCAGAAAAATTAGACTTTGCAATACAGTAATTCCGTTATGCAAAAATCAAGTTCCGCGTGGTGGAATTCATTTTGTGTATTTTTCAAGATTATGATACACTATGAGTGAAATGAGATAGTGTCGATAATAGTTGAATCGGTCGAATGAACACTATTGTCGACACTATCTAAGAAGGGTGGACATATCCATATGGAGCAAGGAATAAGAGTAGCTGACCGCATTTTCGCGCTATTGGAACTGATAGCCTACGCGCAAACACCGCCGTCACTCACGGAACTTTCGGAAAAAATCGAGCTTAGCAAGTCCACCGTCCATAGGCTTTTGCAGTCGCTCTTATCCTCGGGATATGTGGAGAAAAAAGGTGATGGCAGCTATACTTTGGGTGGAAAATTCATCGAGTTGGCAGGGCATCACATCAACTCATTGGAGTTGCAAACCGAAGCATCGCCCTATCTCTCCATGCTATATTCACAGCTCGAATTATCGGTTCATCTCGGCGTGCTCGAAGGGTATAAACTCAAATATGTAACGAAGCTCGACCGTTTCCCAACCACGAAAAATTTCGCTAAGGTGGGTTATGAAACACCTGCATTTTGCTCGTCTATCGGGAAATGTCTCTTAGCCGCGCTTTCGGGGGAGGATCTTTCGCTATATCTAAAAACAAGGCCATTCCACCGCTTCACAGACAACACCATCACCGATGGCCAAACTTTGCGCACCCACCTTAGATCGGTGCGCGCCCGTGGCTACGCGATGGATCTTGAAGAGTATCAACTCGGCCACCGCTGTTGCGCTGTGCCGATATACGATTACAGGGGAAATGCTATCGCCGCCGTGGGCATTTCCGGCAATACCGAACAACTCTCGGACGAAAAACTCCCCGGAATCATCCGCGAATTACAGCAAACTGCAGGACAGATTTCGAGGAGGATGGGGTATCGGTAGGCCGTTTTACTCATCAATAAACATTTCTTGAAGATTATCAAGCATGCCTATAACACCTTCATTTAATTCGGGGAACTCTTGGAGTTTACGGATGTCTCTTCCATTCTTCCTTCTTTCGCTCTTCCTGCACCGCCGCATCGGGATACCAACTCACAAACCTATCATTGGCAATTTCCAATTGACGGTAATATTCTGCATACGAAGGACTCAACCTTTTCATTGCAGGGATGAATACATCGTTGTATCCGCTCGCGCGTTGAAACTTGCGCATCAGTTCAGTAAATGCGGCGGCCGGGGAGTTTTTATATTCATCGGATTCCTTATATGCGAGATATTTTTCGATGATTTCCTTCTTGCTTTCAAGGAAATTCTCCGGGTTCTCAATGGCCTCTCTCATTGACGCTTGCATGGCCGCTAATTCCTTTTCGCCGATGTGCTTCGTTCCATCGGCAAGGTAATCTTCAACGTGCTTTGGCACTTCAAATGCGTCCATATCGTCCAAAAACTCTATGATTGTTTCATACGCCGCTTGCTGTTCGCTCGTTTCTATCGGCGCATCAAGAAAACGCGCAAAGTGAGAACACACGAATCGCCCAAACGATCCGGGGAACGATTGTAGAAGTTTGTCTATGATGGTTTCTTCCACTTCAATCATCGCTATCTTCGCGGACACGGCTTCATAAGTTTCGCCGCCACCAATCCGCTTTAGAATGGCTAATTTCTTCTCTTCGCGTTTGTGTGATAACGACCTTTTTGCGAGGATGGATTGCATCGAAGTTTCGTCTCGAAGGATGTGTTTTATGTCATCCACAGACAGATTTAATTTGCGCAATGTGCCGATTTTCTTTAAGGCCGTCAACGCCGCTTCATCGTAATCTCGATATCCGTTCTCCAGTACGCTTGGGGAAATAAGGTCGCAATTTGTATAATATTCAATCGCTTTTTTCGTGAGCCCGGTCGCTTTCATCGCTTCGCCGATAAGCATAATATCACCTCCGCTTTTAGCATAAACCATACCGTAAGGGTTTGGTCAAGCGTTTTTTGCGGAATTTGTCTCGTGGTTTGCATATTGGGGTTGAGGATACTGTCGCGTACTGCTTCGATGCTTCAATACCGCGGAAACGAGGTTTCAAAGGGGCTCGGGTTCTCCCGAAAAGTGCGCCCTGCATATGCAGGCGCGATGCTTGCACTCAAATTCCTTTGATTTCGAGTATTTCAACAAGGAGCTATGTCATTGTCTGCGACAATGACCACCTTCAATAAGATTCCCCGACATGATTGGGAAAGATGAGCAGCTGGAGAACCACCCAAGGAGAGACGGGTGCACGATGTGTCCGTTCTCGTGTTGCGCAATTGTCTACGCAAAAGGTCTCAAATTTGATTTTCCATCAGACAGTGCCGCGAGTCGCACCAGCTCTTGGTATCCACTTTCTTCTTTGATCGGCTTCTCTGTTGGCTTGATGTTGCCGTAGTAGAGTTTTTCTATGATTTCTCGCATTTTTTCACCTCCCTTCGTCAGCAACACACAGTATCACAGGTTGAGTGGAATAGCTACTAGAATAATCTTCGAATTGGAAGCCCGCGTTTGAGAAGAGAGAACAATGAAAAGCATGATTGCAATAGAAAAAGTACGCACTCATAACGGTAAAGTTGATGATTTTCTGTTAAGGCAAACGTTTGCCTCAACAGAAATCGCCATATAAATAGCACGCTCCAAATTATCCCCACATCCGGCCATTACTCGCCATGCGGAGACTGACTGTCTCACTTTTTCAATACCCTCTCATATTT
>CAYJPI010000189.1:0-5407 GCA_964372005.1 uncultured Oscillospiraceae bacterium
GGTGCATCCAAGCACCACAATGTTTTTCTTCATGAGTCCATCCTATCAGTTAATGAAAAAAGTAGAAATACGTGAGCACGAGCGGCGCCGAGAAAAGGACGCTGTCGAGCCTATCAAGTATTCCCCCATGGCCGGGAAGAAGCGTGCCGAAATCCTTTATGTCGGCATATCTTTTCAGCGATGATGCAAACAAATCGCCAAGCTGGCCAAAAACGCCGGTAAGAGCGCCGATAATAATTAGCGGAAGAAGCGGTATTGTCGTTCCCCATATGTTTTGCAAGTAAAACACGAAAACTCCGCCAAGTATTCCCCCGATTATCGCGCCTACACCACCCTCAACCGTTTTCTTTGGGCTAATCTCGGGGCAAAGCTTATGCTTGCCAAGGAAAGAGCCAACAAAGAAGGCCGTTGTATCCGCAAGTAAGGGCCCTGCGAAGGTGAGCACTATCGCGGTTATGGAAAGCTCCTGCGAGAACATCGCGCTGAGCACCATCAGAACCACGAAAAAAGGCAGGGGATACATTAGCGGAAGTAGAGAATAAAGAGAATCCCTCGTTGTCCGCTTTTTGTTGTTGAATATCCTTTCGCACATAACAGCCATGATCGCCATTAGATAAATGAAGAAGATAGCGCCAACATTTTCCGTAAAAAACAGCAAGCCGGAAAAAAGTGCGAAACAATAGCTTGGCTGCAAGTATGGGCGAACTTCCTTTGCCTTTAGCACATTGCCCATTTCGTACACGCTCATAAGGGCGCATATGGTAATGCCTATAACTTGCGCAGTTTCACCCCAAAACAGGATACCAAAGAAAAGAGCCGTAAGAATCAGCCCAACTATAACACGCTTTGCCATACCAATCCCCCCTTTCCGTTCACCCCGATATGTGGAGCGAACTTAGATGGCGTATACACAAGTGTTTACACGGCGCATTTTGGCTGTCTTTCCGCCTTGCCTGACGAAACACAATCTGCTCGGTTCAACTTGCATAGACACCATCTAGACCAAACCGCCGAAACGGCGCGTTCTACTTCCGTAGGATTTGAGGCATTCAACGAATTTATCATCCGAAAAATCCGGCCAATAGTCATTCGTAAATATCATCTCGGCATACGCCGCTTGAAGCAATAGAAAATTTGATAATCTCTGCTCGCCACTGGTTCGTATTATGAGATCAAGCTCAGGGAGGCCACCTGTAAACAGCCTGTCCATGAGCGCATTTTCGTCAATATCATCAATAACGCCATTCTTCATATCCACCGCCAACGACTTTGCCGCCATTACAACCTCTGCACGGCTACCGTAGTTGAGAGCGATATTTAACTTTAACCCCTCGTTATGTTTGGTTTTTTCGATGGCCGCATCGATGGCGGCAACAACAGCCCTGGGGAAAGCATTATATTCACCAAGTACTCGAATGGCAACCTCGTTTTTGTGAAGTGCATCGATCTCCTTGCTGAAATATTCAATTAGTAGGGAACAAAGCACGCTTACTTCCTCATCGGGGCGTTTCCAATTTTCGGTGGAAAACGCGTATAAGGAAAGCGCTTCTATCCCCATATCGGAGCAAAGTGTAATTATGCCCCTCAATCTATTTACGCCTGCGCGATGCCCCATCGAGCGCGGCAGACCTTTAGCGGACGCATATCGTCCATTCCCATCCATGATTATTCCCACATGGCGGGGAAGTGATGCGTGGTTTAATCCCCACTCATCGAGTATGTGATCCTTAATTCGTCCCATCACTCATTCACTCTTTACTATAGTATTAGTTCACGGAACTGTATGAGGGGATGGTGTGCTAAACCGGCACAACATCCCCGCTAACATTTACATCCGTAAGAAACACGCTATAGGATATCGTTGCAGTTTTATCCTTGTCATTTGTCACAACTCGGATAACGCGTTTCTCATTGCCCACAACGCCCTTTTTGCTTTTCACCTCATCCGCGACAAAAACTTCATAGCCCACATCGCGAAGTATGCGCATGGCCTCGGAAAGTTCGAAGCCGAGAACAAATGTTTTGGTCATCAGACCTCCATGATTTCCTTTTCTTTATCCGCGATGATGGTGTCGATCTCCTTGATGGTCGCATCGGTGAGTTTTTGGCACTTATCCTCAAATTCCTTGCGATCGTCCTCGGTAATCTCGCTATCCTTTTGGAGCTTTTTGATGCTCTCATTCGTATCGCGGCGAATGGAACGCACTGCAACCTTGGACTCTTCGCCCTTTTTACGCACGCTTTTCACCAGTTCTTTTCTGCGCTCTTCGGTGAGCTCGGGGAATACGAGCCTTATCACCTTACCGTCGTTGGAAGGATTGATCCCGATATCCGAGGAGTGAATTGCCTTCTCGACGAGGGGCAATGCCTTTTGATCCCACACGGCGATAACGAGCAAGCGCGGCTCGGGGGAAGAAATGTTTCCCATTTGATTTATGGGGGTGGGCGTGCCGTAGTAGTCAACCATCACGCGGTCGAGAACCTGTGCATTCGCGCGACCCGCACGAAGTGTGGATAAATCCCTCTTAAGAGCCGAAACGGTTTTACTCATTTTTTCTTTTGCAAAATCGATAACTTCTGCCATGGTAACGCCTCCTTTATTATAATACTTTGTCTATTGTACCGAAAAAAAAGCAAACATACAATAGTACATCAAAAAAAGGTAAAAAATTTTGTTAGGTGACACAATCCAAAGGGTTGATAGGTAACCAACCCTTTATAATCATGTCAAAAAGCTATTATCGCCAATTATTTTACGGGATAAGCGATGTCGTTCGGCTTTTCTTCACCGTTGAGTACGCGAAGGCCGCCTTCTGCCAGCGCTTCCATCTCATATTCGCCGGCCATAACTTCAACAGGGGCGATGAAGGATACGCGCTCCTTAATCGCTTCCGTAACCATGGAGGAGTATGCGATGCCGCCGGTAAGAACTATGCGATCCACCTTACCCGAAACCGCAACAGCCAGTTCGCCTATACCCTTAGCCATGCCATAACTAAAAGCATCGTACACGAGTTTCGCCTTCTCGTCGCCCGCTTCTATGCGCTTTTCAACTTCGATAGCATCGCTGGTGCCCAGATGCGCTTTGAGCCCGCCGTTGCCGCGAACTTTTTTAGAAAGCGTCAACATATCATACTTGCCGCTGAAGCATAGCTTGATGAGGGGCATGCCCTGCATACGGCCGGAACGTTCGGGGCAAAAACCTGCATCGTCGTCGCTTAGCATATCGATGGCGCGGCCGTTGTTGAACAGCCATGTCGAGCAACCGCCACCTAAATGGCAAACGATGATTGTGCAATCTTCAAAGGGTTTATTAAGCACCTCTTTTGCACAACGATGAGCCATCGCGCGGCTGTTGAGCGCATGCCCGCGCGACTGTTTGGGAAGCTCGGGAAGCCCGGTAATGCGCGCTATGGGTTCGAGTTCGTCGAGCGCGACGGGGTCGTACACGTATGAAGGAATATTCAAGTCGGATGCTATGCGGAAAGCTATTACGCAAGCGGCATTCGATACATGTGCGCCCTGCTCTATCGTGTACATATAATCGACCATGTCTTGGTCTACGGTATATGCGCCGGAGCCTACGGGCGGAAGCTGTCCGCCACGTGCCATAACACATGTGAGAGTTGAGAGCGCTATGGAGTTATCGCTAAGGACATTTTCGATTGTTTGCCTGCGAAAATCAACCTGATCCATAACCCAAGAAAAGGGCGCAAGCTCCTCATCCTTATGGCGAATGGTTTCGGAAAGTATTTTCTTCAAATCGTCAAACACCGCGATCTTCGTCGAGGTGCTACCCGGGTTAATTACAAGTATACGATGCATAAAAGCCCTCCTCCTTAACCGCAAACGCCCGCTGCGAGCGCAAGGGAGTAGTATTTTTCATCCGTGGATGAGCCGCGCGATGTAAGAACGATCGGTACCTTGCAACCAAGTACGATGCCTGCCATGCGGCCGCCGAGAGTGTAGATGAAGCACTTGCCAAGCACATTGCCTACCACGATTTCGGGGCAAAGAAGCACATCGAAATCGCCGACAACGGGGGAAGAATAGCCCTTCACCTCGGATAGCTCGGGTACCATTGCCAAATCATAGCTGATGGGACCTTCGACATAGCAGCTCGGAAGTTCACCCGAAAGGCTCATTTCCTTCAGTGCCGCGCCGTCAACGGTTTCGGGCATCTTGGGGTTGACGGTTTCAACCGCGCAAAGAGCCGCAACATTCGGCTTATCGTAGCCGAGGCGATGGAGGAATTCCACTGCATTTTTAACTATGCCCTTTTTCTTTTCGAGGTCGGGGTATGTTACCATACCGCCATCGGTAACGCAAAGGAGTTTGTGATAGCCGGGAACTTCGTTGAAGCTAAGGTGGCTCATGAGGCCGCCGGTGCGAAGGTCGGCTTCGGGGGAGAGAACACCCTTGAGCAAGTCGCCCGTCATGATCTTACCCTTCATCAGGAAGTCGGCTTTTCCATCATGGATGAGTTTCGCCGCACAAACCGAGGGGTGCATTCCTTCGGGAACCGCTTCGATGGGGTAACGGTTAACGTCCTGACCCAATTTAGCCAAAACTGCCTGTATTTTTTCCTTATCTCCAACCAGAATTGCATCCACAATGTCACTTGCGTTCACTACCGCTTCGAGTGCATGCTCATCATGAGCCTCAACCAGTGCGACGGTGCAACGCTTACCGCCTTTTACCCGCTCTATTAGTTCGTCAAAGTTTTTCAATGCCATCTATGTGTCCTCCTTCGTATTTTGGTAATATGTTTACTTCCACTATGAAAGCAAAATAAAAGATTATCTTCGGTATATTGAAATGGCTCGTTCCTTACTATAATACCCTTTTTCGGTAAATGATGCAATGGTAAGTGGATAATAACTGCAAATATATTCGATGGAAATAGTATTTCAACACCCCCATTTTAAGAATATACTCATCTATGCGACTTTTCTTTAGCCTATATGCATACGATGTAACATGAGTGCGAAGAGGAAGAATAAAAGAAGAATACATGAGAGGAAACCGCATGTTAAAGGATATGTGCGGACGAAAGGATACCGTATGCGTGTTGCGACTATAATGTTATTTTGTTGTATTTTGGGGTTATTTACAGCCTTACATGATGCACCGCATGCACTGCTATCACTCGGCATGCCTCCGCTTCATGGGGTGAAACTTATCCAAGAAGCTAAGATTGCACCGACAGTTGAAATTCCGCAAAACGTTGATGTGGATGAAGGGGTAGGGGAGAAATTTATTGTTGAAGTAATGAAGCCGCCGCAAATTTTACCTGCAATAGATCTTGGTGGTGATGAACCTAAGATACTCATATATCACACACATAACACCGAAGCCTATACAATGACAGACGATTACACCTATGAGGAAAATGGGGAGTGGCGAC
>CAYJPI010000190.1:0-1001 GCA_964372005.1 uncultured Oscillospiraceae bacterium
AGGCACTCGGCGGGGCGTCGGGCGGTTATGTAAGTGCAAAAAAAGAAATTGTAGAGCTGCTGCGCCAACGTTCGAGACCCTACCTGTTTTCAAACACGCTCGCACCATCGGTTTGTGCGGCTAGCCTTGCGGTTCTGGATCTGCTTGAAGCGAACACTAAGATCCGAGACACTCTGCACGAGAACACATCATACTTCCGCGCACTTTTGAACGATGCAGGACTCACGGTTCTTCCCGGTGAACATCCCATCGTTCCGATTATGCTATATGATGCGAAGCTCGCTTCTGACTTTGCTTCACATATGCTCGAACTTGGAGTATATGTGGTGGGCTTTTCATATCCTGTGGTTCCGGAGGGCAAGGCTCGAATAAGGACGCAGGTTTCTGCCGCGCATAGTAAGGCGGACTTGGAGTTTGCGGCCGAATGCTTTGCGAAGGCGAGAAAAGCGACGATAATATAAATTTAACTTATGTTTGACTTGCAATATCCGGCTACTTTGATATAATATCATAATACAAAAAAATGAAAGCCGGTGTTTTTATGGAGTATGATTTTTTAATTGAAATATGTATCATCCTGGTTTCCACCAAGATACTAAGCCTTATTTCAAGCAAATTACATCTTCCGCAGGTGATTGGTGCATTGCTTGCGGGTTTGCTCCTCGGCCCGAGCGTATTTGGTGTGCTTGAACCGAGCGAGTTTCTCGACCAAATTGCTAAAATCGGCGTTATAGTGATAATGTTCGGCGCAGGCATTGAAACAAATATCAACGACTTGTTAAGCTCGGGAAAATCAAGTTTTTATGTTGCGCTTTTAGGGGTGCTCATTCCGTTTGCCGGCGGATTTGTTGTGATGCTTGCATTTAACTCCGGTGGAAATATGATCGAAAATCTCTTCGTGGGAACAATACTCACGGCTACCTCGGTGTCGATAACCGTGGCCACACTCAAGGAGATGGGGAAGCTTTCAACCCAAGTTGGTAACACCATCTTAGGTGCTG
>CAYJPI010000190.1:1066-3081 GCA_964372005.1 uncultured Oscillospiraceae bacterium
AAACCGTTGTTTCCGGGCTTTCCGATTCGAGTGTAAATATCGGGTTTGTGCTATTAAAAATACTATTGTTTTTCGTTTTTGCGTTCGTAATCGGATATCTCTTTTATAAAGCATTCTTATGGTATGATATCAAGGTGCATGATAAAAATCTTCATCGTTTTCCGGTAATCGGCTTTGCGTTTTGCTTATTTATGGCATGGGCGGCGGAGAGCATATTCGGCGTTGCGGACATTATCGGTGCGTTTGCAGCCGGGCTTATAATAGCGATGACCCCCAAAAAAACCTATATCGATTCAAAAATCAACCCGCTTTCATACCTATTGCTTTCACCTGTATTCTTTGCCACAATCGGCCTTGGCGTGTCCTTTACGTCGATGGATGGGAGTATGATACTATTTTGTGTTGTAATCGTAGCGGTGGCTGTGCTAACCAAGCTTATCGGTTGTTCGCTGGGTGCGAGGATGTGTGGCATGTCCGGAAGGCATGCTGTGCAGGTTGGTGTAGGCATGGTATGCCGCGGGGAGGTCGCATTGATTGTCGCTCAAAAGGGCGTTGCGCTTGGCATACTTCCGGAAGACTTTTTTGGCCCTATCGTGATAATGGTGGTTGTGTGCAGCATAATGACCCCAATCTTTTTGAAGGTTGCCTTCCGCGATTCTAACTCAAAGCATCATGATATACCGCATCTAAGCGATTTATTGCACAACTATCAATTGCGTTCACACATCGATGTTTTAACGCATTCGCTTATAAAGGAAAAGCAAATTCACGGCAAGGATGGACGTAAACCCACGCACGGTAAAAAGAAGCCTTAAATCTCGGGCATGACATATTCTATTATCGCGCTTCAGATCGCACGGCTCAACTCGGGTCAACACGATTTAGCTCTATTTTTAATTTTTCAAGAGCTTTTTTTTCGATGCGAGAAACATAGCTTCTTGATATTTTCAAAAGATCGGCTATCTCGCGCTGTGGCATGAGCCGCCCGTTCCTAAGTCCATACCTTAGTTCAACCACTAAATGTTCGCGATCGTTAAGGTGCTTCTTCATCAGCGCTTTAAGCTGATCTGCGGCTATACGCAACGCGACTTCATCCGGAACCATATTTTCATCACTACCTAAAATTTCAACGAGCGAAATGTCATTGCCGTCACGATCGGTGCCGATCGGTAAATGCAATGACACTTCGTTCATGCGCTTTTTTTCGGAGCGAATTGACATAAGTATCTCGTTATCTATGCATCGGGCGCAATATGTCGCAAGAGATGTCCCCTTGTCGGCCTTATAGGTGGACACGCCTTTGATAAGCCCAATTGTGCCTATTGAAATCACATCATCGCTTTCACGGCCTTGGCCAATGTATTTTTTTGCAATATGTGCAACCAATCGAAGATTATGTTCGATGAGCTTTGTGCGTGCATCCTCGTCACCCTTTTTTATGCGTTCAATGCAATCCCTTTCCTCTTCGGGCGATAATGGCCCCGGGAAGGAACTGCCACCGCTTACATAAGCCGAAAAAAACATCACATCGCGTAATAGGCTAAAAAGTGTGTTCAACATAATAATACCCTCCTTGATAATCGTAAAGTATATGCAGGGTAGGGGGATGGTTTGTTTGTCCTCATTAAAATAACAGGATAATAGGTAAAATTATTCAATTATTTGTAAATAAAGACAGAAAAAACTGATAATACTTGTAATATTGCTGAATTTTGTGCATAACTAGGGGATAAACGCGAAATCCATGAACAATATGCACATTATTTTGTTGATAGTTATTATGGGTATGTTGACAGAATGTTCATATTAGTATTACGGTTTACTATATGCATTTTCGAGAATTGTAAGACGGTTTACAAAAATGAACACAATAAATTATCGCCCATATTAGGGTGAATTTCGTCGTATGCCACTGAATGTCTCTTATAAAATTATGCATGGACGAGTTTTGTTGATTCAAACAATGATTTGTTATGTAGATATGTTTGGTGCAACTCATTTGTGGCATTGAAATT
>CAYJPI010000190.1:3181-5388 GCA_964372005.1 uncultured Oscillospiraceae bacterium
TTTTTTAGCAAAGCGTTCCTCAAAAAGAACTTGAGGTATCGTTCGTTTTTTTATTGTAGATTAGCCATAGATTAAGGCAAAGTCGATGTATCACGCTTTTTTCGCTTATACTATTCGTTAAACTTGTCTTTAACGAATAGTATAATAGGAGAAATCCCTGCTGTTCAATCCATACCCCATGCTGTATAATGTACTTAATCAAAAACACTATCGCCTGTTTGGCGTTACGATAAGGAGAAATCCGATGGCAGACTATAATGAAAAGCGCAATCGTGAGTATACCAATAAGATACGCGCCTTGCTCGGTACGTTGCCGAGCTGTTGTTCTACATACTTTCGTGGCATGGAAAGTCAAACGAGTGTGCTCACTCGCTATGGTTACGCTGTGGATCTATCCACCTTCTTTAAGTTTCTGGTGAGCGAGGTTGATGTTTTTCGCGGCCGAACCATCACCGAATTGACACTTTTAGACCTTGAAAACATTCGTGCGCTCGATATTGAAATGTTTATCGAATACCTCTCCCTCTATACCAACAAAAACGGCGAAATTGTAAACCGCGAACGGGCTAAAGCGCGCAAATTGTCAACCCTTCGCTCGTTTTTTAAATATTTCTATAAGCGTGAGATGATATCAAAGAATGTTGCCGCACTCGTAGAATTGCCCAAATTACACGAAAAAGCGAAGGTTTTCTTAGAGCCTAATGAGGTTGCCGACTTGCTTGACAGTGTTGATGCAGGCAGTGGATTGTCAGACGGGCAAAAGAAATACCATCGCTTTACAAAAACTCGCGATGCGGCTATTCTAACCCTTTTCTTAGGCACGGGTATTCGTATAAGCGAACTTGTAGGCATCGACATGCACCATATCGACTTTGTAAACAATGCTTTTTTGGTGATTAGAAAGGGTGGCAATGAAGATTTGCTCGCGTTTGGGCAAGAGGTGCGCAGTGCGCTTTTAGAATATCTGCTTGAAAGAGAAGGCGTAACGGCGCTTTTGGGGCATGAAGATGCGTTTTTTTTATCTATGCAAAGGCGAAGAATTACACCGCGTGCGGTTGAAAACATAGTTAAAAAGTACTCACAGGCGGCTACTCCGTTAAAGAAAATTTCGCCGCACAAGTTAAGAAGCACCTATGGTACTATGCTTTATCAAGAAACCGGGGATATTTACCTTGTGGCGGATGTTTTGGGGCATAAGGATGTAAATACCACACGCAAGCACTATGCAGATATAAAGGCGGATCATCGCCGCATAGCCGCTCATGCTATAAAATTAAGGTCTGATGATGACTCACCGCAAACAAAAGATTAAACACAAAAAAGTGGCCAAGGCCACTTTTTTGATAAGTGTTAAATGTAATTATTACTCGTCGTCAGATTCTTCGTGGTCTTCGCAGCAACATCCGCAGGCACAACCGTCATCGTCCAAGTCGAGTTCGATTTGAATACCCTTGTTGCAGCTTGGGCACATCACACCATCTTCTTTAAGGAGCATGTCCTTGTCGAAGAAAATGGTTTCGCTGCAATGAGGGCAAGGAATTTCTACAAAGTCATCCTCGATATCATGGCAACCACATTCGCAGCACGGGTCGTCGCAATCACAGTCGCAATCGCTATCATCATAATCTTCAAACTCGTCGATAGTGTCGTAAATGTCATCGATGCATTCATCGAGTTCATCGATCATAGCTTCGTTTTCGGCTACATTCTGTGCAATGGCATTAAGCGCCTCATACACAGCCGCAAACAGCTTCTCAGCACCCTGATCCTTGAGTTCCACACCATCCTTTAAACCCTTAAAGTACGCGATCTTTTCTTTCATTTTGCTCATTTTTTGTTCCCTCCTTTGCATATTTGTTTTTATCATTCACCGCACAGCAATGTTTCATGCAACACGATATGATATTGAGTTTATGCGCGTTCCATGTACTCGCCGGTTCTTGTATCAACGCGGATACGCTCGCCTTCGTTAACGAAAAGCGGAACATTTACGCGGAAGCCGGTTTCGAGTGTAGCGGGCTTGAGTACGCCTGTAGCGGTGTCACCCTTGAAGCCGGGCTCTGTCTCGGTAATCGTCAATTCAACGAAGTTAGGAGCTTCCACGGAGAAGGGCGCGCCCTTGTAGAAGCGAACCTTTACGCTCGCGTTTTCAACGATGAAGTTGATAGCATCCTCTACCTGGTCATGGTTGAGGGGAAGCTGTTCAT
>CAYJPI010000191.1:0-5368 GCA_964372005.1 uncultured Oscillospiraceae bacterium
TGTTGAGTAGTGATGTCAAAATGTCCGTGTATGCAATCTTACTTAGATACTCCGTGTGCATGCTTTCAACCCAGATATTTCTTAATTTGAGAGAAGTTGATACTATACAGGCCATCAAATATAATAACATTCCGCTTTGAAGGCTAACACCGATTGAGCTCATATTATCCCCAAAATAGAATACGGAAAGCTCCGCTAAAGCGGCAAGAATCAAGAACGATATTTGTATGATAATCACTTTCGCATCTTTACTCTTTTTCGCTATGGTTTCATATAATAGGGAAAGTACCAAGTATAGCAAAGTGACGACCATAATAACATGTACTATCCACAGTGTGTTGTAATAATAAGCTATCTCGGTCATATGGAGTACGGTGGCTACTACAAAGTTTATCAAAAATGCAATGCAAAAATATTTTGATAATGACTTGTGGGAGGGCGTGTACATGCTTTCCACATAGAAAATTAAAGGTATAAACAATAGATGTATCGACCAATACGGAAGATGGCCTAATATAAACGTATCTCCAATAATAAATTGCAGCAAATTGGATTCACTCAGCAACCAAACCGCTATACCGGTGGACAATAAGCCCAAGTGCAAAATGATATGATTGTTTTTAAGCCCCTTTGAAATAAGCACATGGGTTACTAATAGAGTAATACCAATAACTAGTATTATCGATGAAATTAGCAGCTTCATAGCGTGTTTGTGTACTAAAAACAATGAGGCGTCGCTTTCTTCCGCTAAGTATATGTCGATTATGCCGATGGAGGTTTTATCATCGCTTGGTACAATGTCTATTTCTACGCTGTTATCAAGCTCATTATAAGGTAGTTCTACAAAATGCCAAATACCGCCATTGGGCGCGGAGAAAATTGTGCTTCTGTCTTGCCCAAACTCATAAATAATCTCGGAATTCACGCTAATGGTGAAAGATTGGTGCATACTTTCAAGTACTATAACCGGCCTCTTATATTCGCTTGTTGAAATTGTACCCGTAAGGCTGTAAGGTTCAAAGTTAGTATCTTGTGGGCTAAAATTTTCCATATCGATTTGCGCATTGACCCCACTGCTTTCCAATGTCCACGTGTTGAGCTTTAATATGCTCGTTTCGTCATAAGGAATAAGCATATCCTTTTCATTATTGAGAAAGGAAGAAGCGATGCACAGAGCAATTAAAACTGCAACACAGCCAATAAATAGGTAAAATAACTTTTTGCTCACATTTTCCTCCGTAAATTATATAAGGTCACCTCTAAAAACTCGATCGAGGTGTCACACGCCTGGATTTTCATGCACTGCAGCGTTATTTTTTCTTGAAATAGCGCCACTATTCCTTCAAAAAAATACCTTGTATTGCATAAAAATTCAGGTGCGAGCCATCCGCTCCGAGTGTTTAGAGGTTCCCATAAATAGCATGCCGATTTGCTGTAACTTCTTCATCGAGATTATTATACAACCTCATATTTATACTATACATTATGCAATTACAAAAAGCAATGCGAATGCAATAAACTAATCAATTAATCAACACAAAGCACCCCACCTAAACACGTAGGCGGGGCGCTAATGTTACGCTACTTTATTTCACATTGTGCTGATACACGGCCACCGTGCCCGAAACCTCGTTGCCGGTGATAACGAGGGGGTAACCGGTGGGGCTGTGCTCGGGTGCTACGGCGCAGATGCCTTCGGGGGAAACATCGCCGCTGTTGTTCACATCGATGATTTCATCTTCAACATAGTTGCCGAACTCGCGGGTGTTGATGTAGTCGATAAATTCACTCCTCGCGGGAACGGTCACATCATAAACCATAACGCCGCCGATGCGCTCGAGCCCGATGTAAGCATAATACTTGTTGCCGATTTTCTGCACGGTGACATTTTCCGGCTCGGGGCCTTTGTTGTCGCTACGGTCGTCGATCTTGTCCTCATCGTTGGTGGTGTTGAAGAACTCGGGGATGGCTTCCGCGGTAATTAGCTCGAAATCCGAGCCACTGTCGTACACCTGCCTGAGCGATCCGTCCATTCGCACTTCATAGATGGAGAACGAACGTGCGCCGAAGCTGTGCCCGAAATAGCCGTCTTCGAGTGTGGGCAAACCGTCCATCACCTCGGGATTGAGGCCGTCGATCTCCACATTTTTCTCTTCGCCGTCCTCGATGTAGGTAACATCAAGCTCAAGGTTTTTTTCATTGGTGAAATCGCCCCATTCGCTGCCATCGCCCTCGTTAGCGGTGAGGATATAGGTAACGCCGCGCACCTCATAGGAAGAGATACCATCGGGCATGTAAGTGCCCAAAAGCTCCTTGGGTTCGATGTTGATCTCGCCATCTTCCTTGTTGAAGTCGAGCGCGTTTTCCTCTCTCGCATGATCCTTGAAACCGAGCGAGCTGATATCCGTAAACTCACCATCTCTTACATCGAGAGTTGCGATTGCATTCGCCTCTTGAAGGACGACAAATGCTGTGGTATTATCCGTCATTGTGATGTATTCGGGCTCAAAATCGGTGGATGGGTTGAGGTTCTTTTTGATAAGAACATTCGCCTCGATGAGTTCATCGCGCTGTGCATCCCACTCATCAAAATACACGGTGTTCGATGTTTCGTTTTCAAGGTCGATGATGGTAACACTGCCCTTGGGGTCGGCGCTTGTGAGCTCGCCAGCCGCGATGAGATTGCCGTTCATGTCGTAACCTTCGCGCGGCTCGCCTTCATCCGCTGTGAGGACGTAGTTTCCGTTAGGGCTGAATGTGACCATGTCGGGCTGAACGCCAACTTCATAGGTCGCCACGAACTCGCCGTAAGCATCCAATATGAGCGCGCGACCATTTGCGTTGTCTCCCTCGGCTTGGAGCGCTACTGCAACTCTCGAACCATCCTTGCTCACCGCAACGCTCGAAATATCACCGACGGTGAAATCGCCCGTCATTTTGCTAAGATCGCCTGCATCCAAAGTGATGGCGCGTGCATAATCGATGCTATCGTCGATGATATCCTCCACCGATACAATCTGAATCTTTTGCTCGACTCCGCTCACCGCATACACCATTTCGGTCGCAACGTTGTAGGCAACGATTTCTGCCGCGCCGCCGTCCACATTGCCATCGCCCATCTTGTAACTCCCAAGATGCGTTAAATCGTTCGCCGCGTACGCAACAGGCAACACGCCCGCCACCAAAGTCGCCGCCAAAGCAAGGCTAATAATTTGTTTCTTCATGAGTATAACTCCCTTCAATCTTTCCTAAATAATTATCATGCTTATGTTATCATTATGCGGAAATCCCTGCCATCGCTATTATGATAAATTTTAGAAAAATGTCGGTAAAGTGCGGAGGATGATTGTGATGTGATGAAGGGAAAATGTGCTGTTCGGATGAGTGAGAAAAAGCCCCGTCAGGGGCGTAGGTTCATGGTGGTCATCGCCGCAGGGATGACATTGCACCTTGGTGAAGTGGCGAAATGCCAAGGCATTTCGACCCGATGTAGTCGGCGATGATGGGGTTCGGGGTTTGCACCGGGAAGATTGGGCATATGGGGACAAAGGGTGACCGTATGCCCTGCTTGCAGAGTAGTGAAGTGGGTATAATTTCAATGTGGTTCACGGCCATAACGGTTCAAAACTTCACTTTCCGATATTGTTATGCGAGTTTGTTTTTTTATTTGTTGACTTATGGCTCAATGCAATGTATTATCTTAATATTAAAAAAAATTAATGTGAATGTAATGTCACAAGCAGGAGATACCGATGAGCAATACCGGACATAGTACGGAACAGAGGGAAACTCGCCCCCTTCCTTCAAGAAATAGACGACAAACAAGCCGCACGCGATCACTTAGGCGGTTGGCATTGATAGCATTCTGTGTGATGCTTGTGTCGTTAGGAACAGCGGCGTGGCTTAATGATGCTTCGATTGAAACTTCACATGCGCTGGGATCGTCATCGAGTGAATTTGCAAGTGGCGTGTATATCGAAAGTGTTGATTTGTCGAACACAACTCTCGATGAAGCTCGACTTGCGCTTCTCGAAGTTGAAAACGACCTCCTTGCCTCGGTGAATCTCACCATATCGACCGAAAACAGCTCGTGGACTTTGGGAAGCGGCGACTTAGGCATAACCACAGATATGGACGAAGTTTTGGCATTTTCCATGGAAAGCGAAACCGCAAAAAACACGAACCTTACACTCACCGCGAATGAAGAAAGCATATTGTCTAAGCTTCAAAGCATTGCGCCCGAGTTATGGCTTGCGCCTTTGGAGCCTTCATTGACGGCGACGCTCGGCGAGGATAATGTACCCATATTTGATTTGCAAGAAGGTCGAGATGGGCGCGAGCTCGACGTTGAAGCCACGGTGGATATCATTATGGCGGCGATATCCGAGGAAAACTTCAACACGCAAATTGAACCCGTTTATACATTCACTCCACCTGCAGTTTCCGATGAACAGCTTATGCAAAACACGGCTTTCCGCGGCGGATATGTTACCGACTATAGGGTTTCTTCCTCCGATGAAACCACGATCAACCGCGTATTCAACATCCATAAAACGGGTGAAGTAATGAACAATACCGTGCTTCAACCCGGCGAGGAATGGAGCTTCAACACAGTTGTCGGCTTGCGTACAGCCGATGGAGGTTGGAAGGATGCCAACGGTATAAGCGGAGGCAAGGAGTTCACTCTGCAAGTTGGAGGAGGAGTATGCCAGCCGAGCACCACGCTTTTCAATGCCTTGATTGCCGCGGACATCGAAATTACCGATAGAAAGGCGCACTCGATACCCGTGGACTACGTTGAGCCCGGACTTGACGCGACCGTCGATTCAAGCGGCATCGACTTCAAGTATCGCAATGATACGGATGCACCGCTTTACGTGTTCGTTTACTTCACTCCAAACGAGGAATCGAGCCGCCGTGAAAATATCCATGTCGATGTGTATGGCGTGCCGCTCTCCGAGGGCGTTACCTACCAATCGAGAGCCGAGCTAATAGAGGAAACGCCGCGCGACCCCTCTGTAGAGGCGGCAACATATGTCGATGATCCGAGCATACCTTATGGATACGAAGTGTCGCTTTTGTCATCGCGCCCGCGCATCGAAACCGAAACATATCAAGATAAATACTTGAACGGGGAACTCGTAGAGAGCATTCATCTGTTCGACGAGACCTATCGCGGCAATACCGCAGAAATTGCCATAGGTACAGGGAACCCATACACCACCCCCATCCCCGATGGCGCAACAATAGCCACGCGCCAACCGACGGTTATTCCGGTGGTGTAGGATGGGGCGAGGAATAGATGCATCATTTGCGGATAATGCGTCGATAAGTTGGTTGCGATTCTGATAAATTAAAAAGTAAATAA
>CAYJPI010000192.1:0-5353 GCA_964372005.1 uncultured Oscillospiraceae bacterium
GCATAATAATTGAAACGATATATACCTACAGTATACCCCAACATGCCCTTAAGTGGAACACCGATTTTACAGCATGTCACCGGGGTTTATTTGCATAGCCACATAGTTTTCTGCGCGGTTTTCATCCACATAATCGTATAATGCTTGGATAACCGCACCTGTATGCTTGGTTCTAAATAGTTTTGCAAGCACCTGAAAGCGATATTCACCGCGTTTTCTCGCAATCGGCGCAGGTCCGCTCACAATAAGGAGTAGTTCCTTCTTGTTTTCCTCACCGAGAGCTTCATATATAGCATCTTCCATTCCCTTTGCGAACTTTTCTCCTTCAAAAAGGAGCTTTTCTTCATCCGCGGCGCTGAACAATACGCGTATAAACATAGAATACGGCGGAAATATCCCAAGCCGCCTTTGGCCTATTTCGTAGCCATAAAATCCCTTGTAGTCATGTGTTTTCGCATACACTATGGCAGGATGCTCCGGCGAATATGTCTGCACCACAACCTCCCCGGGAGTTTTATCGCGCCCCGCTCTGCCTGCAACCTGCGTAAGTAGGCGGAATGTTCTCTCCACGCTTCGATAATCGGGAAGATGCAATGTCGCATCCGCCGCGACCACTCCCACAAGTGTCACATTGGGAAAATCAAGCCCCTTGGCTATCATCTGTGTACCGATGAGCACTTGCGCTTCGCCATTTTTGAAGCTGTCGAGCAGGTTTTGGTGCGCATTCTTCGTGCTCGTCGTGTCCATATCCATGCGTATTACATTCACATTCGGGAAGTATGATTTAAATTGCTCTTCAACCTGCTGTGTTCCTATTCCAAAGTACTTTAAATACTTCTTTTCGCACTTCGGACACTTTTCGGGAACCGATGTCTCATATGCGCAATAATGGCATTTCACCCGTTCATATGTGCGATGGTAGGTTAGCGATACATCGCAGTTCGGGCACTCGAAAAGATGTCCGCATCCCCTGCATGATACAAAGGTTGAATACCCCCTCCGATTTAGAAAGAGTATCGCTTGTTTTCCATCCCTTATGCAGTTTTCAAGCCGCTCGTAGAGTAAGCCGCTAAATATGCTCGTATTGCCCATGGCGAACTCATCACGCATATCAACAACCATCACCTCGGGTAGCGGCCTCTCTCCCACCCTGTTTTTTAGCTCGATAAGCTCATAACGTCCCGATTTCGCGCGCATATACGTACCAACGCAGGGCGTAGCACTGCCTAAAACGAGCGGCGCATCGAAGATGGCGCATCTCTTCCTAGCAACTTCAAGCGCATGATACCTCGGCGATGTTTCGCTTTGATATGTCTGCTCGTGCTCCTCATCTATAACTATAATTCCTATATTTTGAATGGGCGCAAACACGGCACTCCTCGCACCTACCACCACTTGCACCTTGCCAAGCCTTATCCTTCGCCATTCGTCAAAGCGTTCCCCATCCGATAGTCTACTGTGTAAAACCGCAACACCGTCACCAAATCGCCTTGCAAATCTATCTACCGTTTGTGGCGTAAGCGATATTTCAGGCACGAGAACAATCGCAGTTTTACCGCATCGTATCGCCTCTTCTATGGTGCACATGTACACCTCTGTCTTGCCCGATCCTGTTACGCCGTGAAGAAGAATCACCTTGGATTCTGCGTTTTTCATCATAGCCGTAACCGTATCCACAGCCTTCGATTGCTCATCATTCAATATGGGCCGATTTTCGGCGCATGCTACACCATTTAGCACCTGCGGCCTTCTGAAGGTTACATGACCTTCCTCAACGATTAAGCCTTTTGCAAGCAATGCTGTAACCGCGGCTCTACCTCCATCGACGAATGCATCCACATCCGCAACATCCATGAACGTATCGCAATTTGCAAGCAGGTCGAAAACCTCCAATTGACGCGGCGAACGCGGCAAGCCTTTTTTGTTTAGCAAGGTGTTTCTGTGCTCGCGTGCTCCCTCCGCAAGCGCGACGGTTCTAACGGTTTTCTCCTTCGATTTTCCTTTTCTCACGGATGCAGGTAGCATCAATCTAAGCGCATCCACAAACAGGCAGTGGTATGCACTTTGTATCCAACGTGCAAGTGCCATTTGATCCGGCAAAAGCGCCGGATACGGTTCAATCGCGCGCACAATTTCCTTCACATACCCGCTTTCGATATCCGCATTTTCTTTCAGCGCACAAACAAACCCTTCGGTTTGACGATTGCCTTTTCCGAATGGTACCATAACTCGTTGCCCTTCCTCAAGTTGCATACCTTCGGGCACTGCATAAGTGAAGAGCCTATCGATCTTTGCATGTGCGATATCAACGATGACCTGTGCATACATAACTTAAAATACCCTATCGAGCAGCCAATCCGCTAGCGCTTCCTTTGAAAGAAGGCCGCTATTCTCATGCTTTCCACTCTTCGAATATAGCGTAACGGCATTGGTATCGCATGCAAAGCCTACGCCTTTTGCGCTTACATCATTCGCGGCGATAAAATCGAGGTTCTTCCTCTCAAGCTTGCCCTTGGCGTAGTTTTCAACATCATTTGTTTCCGCCGCAAATCCAACGAGCACTTGGTTTTTCTTGTTTTTCCCCATCGATGCGAGGATATCGGGAGTTTTTTGGAGCGTAAGCTCGAGTTCACCGCCCGTTTTCTTTATCTTGTTCTCGTTGACTGTTTCGGGTGTAAAGTCAGCCGGCGCGGCCGCCATGATAAGCGCATGTGCATTGTCGAAACGATCGTTTATCGCCTCGAACATATTTTTCGTCGAGCGAATGTCCACGCGCTCCACGCCTTGCGGCGTCGATAGCGTCACAGGCCCTGCAATAAGCGTTACGTTCGCACCGCGCCGAGCGGCCGCCGCGGCGATGGCAAAGCCCATCTTCCCGCTCGACCTATTCGTAAGATACCTAACAGGATCTATATCCTCTATGGTTGGGCCCGCACTGACAATTATATTCTTCCCTTCCAAATCACGTTTGGGGTTTATTACATCTTCTACCGCTTTTATTATATCATCTACCTGAGCGAGCCTTCCCTTACCCACATCATTGCATGCGAGTAGCCCTTCCTCCGTCTCGATAAACTTCGCACCTCTTTTTTCGAGTATTGCGATATTGTTCATCGTGGCCTCATGAGTGAGCATCTTGTCGTTCATCGCAGGGGCGATAATCACCGGCGCGCGTGTTGCAAGATATGTTGTAGTGATAAGATCGTCCGCTATGCCATTGGCCGCCTTCGCGATAAAATTAGCACTCGCGGGTGCAACGAGGAATACATCCGCGTCCTTTGCGAGCGAAATATGCGTAACATCATATGGGGTTTCGCGTGAAAATTGATCCACATAAACAGCCGATTTTGATAGTGTTTCAAGCGTTAAAGGCGTAATGAAATGCGCGCCGCTCTTGGTGAGTATGACGCGCACTTCATATCCTTTTTTTTTCAATCGGCTCACGATATCGGCCGCCTTGTAAGCGGCGATCGATCCCGTAACGCCAAGCACAATCGTTTTTGCCATATTAAAGCTTCCCTTGCAAATATGCCTCGGAGAACTCCATTGATACCTTTCCTGCGTCGATCTCTTCAACCGCCATGGACACGGGTTTTGCATCATCCAGTTTTTCGGGGTCTTCAAGTAGCTGGCGGGCTCTTTTTGCTACAGCCGTAACCAGCATATAGCGGCATCCCACCTTATCGATCATGTCATTGAGTGCAGGTTTGTTCATCATAGCGCACTACCTCCCTATTTCTTCTAACAATTTATCCACGAGCGGCTTATTGCGCTTCATGCTACTTTTTTCAGCCGATATGATATCCTCGATATCATGTACTGCCATTTCAATAATATCATTAACTATGATGTAATCATAATTCGGTAGTGCCTTCACTTCTTCAAGCGCGGTTTCGATGCGGCGTTCCACCACCTCGGGGCTTTCCGTTCCGCGGCCTATCAATCGCGACTTTAGCTCTCCCATTGACGGGGGAGCTATGAATATAAGTACCGCATCGGGGCATACTTCCTTTATGCGCATGCCGCCTTGCACATCGATCTCGAGTATAACATCCTTGCCGCTTGCAAGCTCTTCTTCTACATAAGCCCTGGGCGTTCCATAGTAGTTCATTCCAAATACGCACATATGTTCGAGGAACTCATTTCGTTCGATCATGCCCTCAAATTCTTCACGGCTTTTGAAATAGTAATGCACACCCTCAATTTCACCGGGGCGCTTATCCCTTGTTGTCGCAGAAACCGAGTACTTCATGTCCTCATTTCTCTTAATGAGCTGTTCATTAACCGTACCCTTGCCGACCCCGGAGGGTCCCGACACTACAAGCAAAATACCTTCTTTTCTTCTTTTCATATCATTCTACCCCTATATAGACAATTTTAAACGTATTGTTACTCTTCTTCGCCCGAATCAAGGCGATTTGCGACCGTTTCCGGCTGTACAGCCGAAAGAATTACATGCGAACTGTCCATTATTATCACTGCACGCGTACGTCTACCATATGTAGCATCGATTAAGCGGGATTTTTCACGCGCTTCCTGGATAACGCGCTTTATCGGCGCGCTCTCAGGGCTAACTATTGCTATAAGACGATTTGCGCAAATACTATTGCCAAATCCAATATTTATAAGCTTAACTGCCATTTGCTTCCCTCTCGACTACTCGATGTTTTGCACCTGCTCGCGAATCTTCTCCACCTCAGCCTTGCCCGCTATTACAAGCTCGCTCAGCACGGGATCGTTCGCCTTCGAACCGATGGTATTGAATTCTCGGTTGATTTCCTGCACGATGAAGTCGAGCCTTCTTCCTTGCGGACCTTCATCCTCGGTTAGTGCCTTTTTCATCTGCACAGCATGACTTAGTAGCCTTACAATCTCCTCATCTACGCTCGCCTTATCTGCAAACACTGCTATTTCCATTGCAAGGCGTGATTCGTCAATCACTACATTATCAAGAAGCTTTGCTATGCGTTCACGTAGCTTGTCCTTATATTCAAGAACAACGAGTGGCGCACGCTCTTCTATCTTCTTTGTAAGCTCTTGGATGGTATCAAGGCGCGAAATTAGGTCTTTTCGTAGCTCTTCACCTTCCGCACGGCGCATTGCAATAAGTTCGTTTAGGGCTATGGTTGCGGCTTCCTTCGCAATTTGGCATACCGCTTCCCTATCTTCATCCGCGCTGGTTACCTCAATTACATCCGGCAAACGCATAGAACCCAGAGCTGTAATGTCATCTCGAAGTTGAAGGTTTTGCTGAACCGATCTCGCAGCTTCAACATAGGAAGTGAGAAGCTCTACATCCACATGTACCTTTTTTGCATCTTTTCTCTCATTTTTGTAATTAACAAATACATCG
>CAYJPI010000193.1:0-5330 GCA_964372005.1 uncultured Oscillospiraceae bacterium
TTGTTATGGAAGTTTCCAAGCACAACTTCGATGAGATCCTCGAAGGTAAGAAGATGGAACGCGGTCTAGAGCTTGACACCGAGCTTACCACCGAAGACTTGAAAGATATCGTAGCTAAGTATAAAACATTCTTCAAGAATGCTAAAGGCTTTGATTTCCCGCAAGAGCCCAAGGCTCAGCTCATGGAAGCTATCAAGGCTGTTTTCCGCAGCTGGGACAATCCCCGCGCTATCATCTATCGTCGCATGAATGATATCCCCTCCGATTGGGGTACGGCTGTAAACGTGCAAAGCATGGTATTCGGCAACATGGGCGATGACAGCGGCACGGGCGTTGCGTTCACACGTGACCCCTCCACAGGCGAGAACAAGCTTTACGGCGAGTTCCTCATGAACGCACAGGGCGAGGACGTTGTTGCGGGTATCCGCACACCCCAGCCGATCGACGCGCTCAAGGAAGGTCAGCCTGAGCTTTACGATCAGTTCATCAAGATTGCAAACACTCTTGAAAAGCACTACCGCGACATGCAGGACATGGAATTCACCATCGAACGCGGCAAGCTCTTCATGCTTCAAACCAGAAATGGTAAGCGCACCGCCGCTTCCGCTTTGCAGATCGCTGTTGACCTCGTTAACGAAGGCATGATCTCCAAGGAAGAAGCTATCGCAAAGATCGATCCTAAGTCGCTCGATGCGCTTCTACATCCCACATTCGAGCCTGCGGCACTCAAGAGCGCAACTCCCATCGTAAGCGGTCTTGCAGCATCCCCCGGCGCGGCTTCCGGTAAGGTTTACTTCTCCGCGGCCGATGCTGTTGCTGCTGCTGCACGCGGCGAGAAGGTTATCCTCGTTCGCCTTGAAACTTCCCCCGAAGATATCGAAGGTATGGACGCGGCACAGGGCATCCTCACCGCTCGCGGCGGTATGACATCGCACGCAGCTGTTGTTGCACGTGGCATGGGTACTTGCTGCGTAGCCGGTTGCTCCGACATCACCGTTGTTGAAAAAGCAAAGACATTCACCGTTTCCGGTGGCGCTACCTACAATGAAGGCGATTGGATTTCGCTTGATGGTTCCACCGGTAAGGTATATGGCGAAGCCATCCCCACAATCGAAGCACAGCTTAGCGGCAACTTCGGCACGATCATGGAATGGGCTGATAGCATCAGAACACTCAAGATCCGCACAAATGCTGACACACCGAATGACGCTGCTACCGCTGTAGGTTTCGGCGCAGAGGGTATCGGCCTTTGCCGTACCGAGCACATGTTCTTCGAAGAAGGCCGCATCATGGCCGTTCGCGAGATGATCGTGGCTAAGGACGAAGAGAGCCGCAAGAAGGCACTCGCTAAGCTCCTCCCGATGCAGCGCGGAGACTTCAAGGGCATCTACAAGGCGATGGGCGAATACCCCGTTACCATCCGCTTCTTAGATCCACCGCTTCATGAGTTCCTCCCCCATGAGAAGGAAGATATCGAAGCACTCGCTAAGGAAATGGGCATCTCATTCGATGAGCTCAAAGCTACCGTTGAGAGCCTCCACGAGTTCAACCCCATGCTCGGTCATCGCGGTTGCCGCTTGGCTGTTACCTATCCCGAAATCGCAGAGATGCAGACCCGTGCGGTCATCGAAGCGGCTATCGAGGTACAGCAGGAGACAGGCAAGACCATCGTTCCCGAGATCATGATCCCGCTCGTTGGCGAGACCAAGGAACTCGAGTATGTAAAGAGCTATGTTGATGCTACCGCTAAGGCTGTTATGGAAGAACGCGGCGTAACGCTCAAGTACCTCGTGGGTACAATGATCGAAGTTCCCCGTGCAGCTCTCGTAGCAGATAAGATCGCAGATTCCGCGGAGTTCTTCTCCTTCGGTACAAACGATCTTTCCCAGATGACATTCGGCTTCAGCCGTGACGATGCAGGCAAGTTCCTCGATGATTACTACAAGAAGAAGATCTTCGAGAGCGATCCCTTCGCACGTCTCGACCAAGAAGGCGTTGGCAAGCTCATGAAGATGGCTGTTGAGCGCGGACAGAAGGTTCGCCCCGATATCAAACTTGGTATCTGCGGTGAGCACGGTGGCGATCCGTCGACCATCGAGTTCTGCCACAACATCGGCCTCAACTACGTTTCTTGCTCGCCCTTCCGCGTGCCGATCGCTCGCCTCGCAGCAGCGCAGGCTAAGATCAACGAAGGCTAAGCTTAAACGAATATAGTTATCTTTTGCGACCGTATACGAGATTTATTCGAATGCGGTCGCTTTGCGCATCCCTGCATAAAATAATGCTGTCCGCAAGAGAATAGTGAAATAAGATTTTGAAGTAGTGGGTGTTGAGAAAGTGGATTTTTCACACCCCACCAGTAATGAAAATGGATAGAACATACCTTTGTATCGACCTAAAATCGTTTTATGCGTCCGTAGAGTGCGTGGAGCGCAAGCTCGACCCGATGACGACGAATCTCGTTGTAGCGGATCCGTCACGCTCGGATAAAACGATTTGCCTCGCAATTTCGCCATCAATGAAGAAACTCGGCATACCAAATAGATGCCGAGTATTTGAGATACCTAAAGGTGTGGAGTATATTATGGCATCGCCGCGGATGCAGATGTATCTAAGCTATGCGGCAGAAATATACAGTGTGTATCTTAGATATGTTGCGAAGGAGGATATACATGTCTACTCCGTGGATGAAGCCTTCTTAGATATAACCCATTACCTGCCACGATATGGATTAACACCTAAGGAAATGGCGGTGGCGATTATGGAGGATGTTCTTCGCGATGTAGGCATACCATCGGCTTGCGGAATCGGCACAAATCTTTACCTTGCAAAAATTGCGCTCGATATCACAGCGAAACATGCGGATGACTTCATCGGAATATTGGACGAAGAGAGCTACAAAAAAACGCTTTGGGACTATAAGCCGCTTGTTAAGTTTTGGCGTATTGGTAAAAAAACCGCGGATGCTCTTGCGCGATACGGCATACACACCATGCGCGATATCGCAAATGCCGATGAGGAGATGCTATACTATAAATTCGGTATCGATGCTGAATTGCTCATCGACCATGCGTGGGGGAGAGAACCGGTTACCATCGCAGATATAAAAAAATATACGCCTAAACCCACGAGTTTAACGAGCGGGCAAGTTCTTATGCGCGATTACACTTTTGAGGAAGGTCGGCTTATAATAAAAGAGATGATGGATGTACTCTGCTTGAGCATGCTCGATAAAAATGTGCTCACCCATTCGATTACCGTGCAAATTGGATATTCTAACACGCTAAATGCCGCACCTGCAAAGGGCACTGCATCGCTTGAGACACCATCAAACTCCGACAAGGTTATTATACCTGCTGTGGTGGCGCTATACGAAAGAATAGTGGATAAAAATAAGCCCGTTCGCAGGATGAACATATCGTGCAATTCTTTGACTGCGGATACGGGAATGCGCCAAATGAGCCTATTTGATGCAGGCGACAATGCACTTATCGAAAAAAACAGGAATGCACAAAAAGCTGTACTTGAAATTAAAAAGAAGTATGGTAAAAATGCCATATTGAAGGGGATGAACTTTCAGGAAGCAGCAACATCCCGTGAGAGAAATCACCAGATTGGAGGGCATAAGAGTGGCGAATAAGACGAGAGTGAAAATGAATATAGAGCAAAGAGCCAAGCAATTCATGCCCTTTGCGGCGGTGACGGGTCTCGACCGCGAACTCGAACGCAAGGAAAGGGAACTTCTCTATGTGGAAAGGCCGGTGCTTGAGGAGGAATCAATACACGAAATTGACCTTGCATTACGCAAACTCAATAAAGGCGATGAGGTTTTTATTTCCTTCTTTAGGGCGAATGAACTGCATAACATTAATGGAATAGTAGAGTTTATAAATGTACATGACGGTGTGATTCGTGTGGACGATACGAGGATAGACTTTGCCGATGTGTTGAAAGTGGAAGCATAAAAACCATCGTTTCACTTCGTAAAAACTACAAAAAATAAACCGACAAGGAATTAGGAATGGTAGCTTTCAATCCGGCTTCGGCGACCGGTGCGACGAAACGGGCAAAAAACGGAGTTTTTTCTACTTTGCGGACTTTCCCGCCCGGGAGGAACGACAGGGGAAGTCCGACGAAAAACTCAAAAAAGTGTTCGCAGAACACTTTTTTGACACTATAAGAGCCTTGGAAATGACATCACTTCCAAGGCTCTTTTTTTGTTTCTATGCTCGTACTATACTCTTATTCGCTATCCGTGCTCGTGTATATGTCGCCGCCTTCTATGTCAAACCATACGGTAGAGGAATAGGCGCTGTTGCCCTGCATATCCACCATGTCGAAAAGGAGTGCATATGATCCATCATCAAGGGGGATTTCCGCAAATGTAGTGGATTCGCTGACGGTTATCGGGCTCATCAAATATGCTTCGAAATCATCATCGCCGCTTGCACTGCTCACATACGTGACAGGCTCAACCACATCACCTGCGTAGAGAGGACGTAGGATTTTATCGGCGGCACCGGTTTCGGCAAGAGGACGACGCGCACCCTGAATCACGTACTCTTCTGTATTGAAATCATACATCACGAAGAGATTATAGTCTTCATCGTTTAGCATCACGGGGACGGTGTACATGTTGTAATCATCGCCAACTTCAGCAAGTTCCATATAGCAAAGAACACCGTCAAGTGCGCCCCAAACGCCTCTGAAGTTATCAATAAACACACCGGTTTCCCAATCGCCCTCGAGGTCGTTATCTCTACCCATGGAGATCAGAATGTCGCTTTCCTCATCATAGTAGAAGAACTCAAAGTACACATCGGTAAGAAGATCGTAAGCTTCGGGGCCGAGGTCGAGCACGGCAGAACCGTTATCATCGACATAGACGGGATAATCCTCCCAGCCGGCGTTTTCGAGGGTTTGAACCTCCGGCATCTCTTCGACGGGCTCGATTTCCTGTGCGCTGAACGCTTCTTGCATGTATGCATAGCCTTCATCGGGAAGATCGCCGGTGATCGCGTAGTTATAGTAGTACTTGAATGCCGGGCTATACCCTTGATCGACGAAGCCATACAGATCTTCCGTATCGCCATCATACGGATGGTAGATTGCAAGCCCCATAGAAGTTGTGCGCATAGGGCCGCTTATTGTGTATTCAACACAATTTTCAAGTGCATCTAAAACGGCCTGCGAGCTTTCCGGTGTATATGCGCTTACCGCTTTGGCCATGTCGCCAAGGTCGGCCATGTTGGTGTAGCCCTGCTCGCGCGTGTTGCCACCATAGTTCTCAACTCTCGTTGCAGCTTGGAAATGATGCGTCATGAAGCTCG
>CAYJPI010000194.1:0-5328 GCA_964372005.1 uncultured Oscillospiraceae bacterium
TACACATTATACACCATATTAAACAGAAACACAATGAAATATTTCTTCGCAAATTTCAAATTGTACCGAGTAGATTTTTGAAAAAGTCTATTGCTTCGAAAAAGTCATCTATGCGCACCCTTTCATCCACACCGTGCATGCGACTTGCTTCGCCGTTTTTAAAAGGGGTTACCCTCAAAATTGCACCACAAATCGGGGGAAAATAGCGCGAGTCCGTTGCGGCCGTCATAACATACGGAACGATTTTTGCCCCATTAAATGCCGCCTTCGCACTGCTTTCAACGGTGCGATACGCATCGCATTCTAACGGAACTGCGCTTACGGGAGGATTGTACAGTAGCACTTCTTGCTCAAGTTTGGGTGCGAATTTACTTATGTGGGCAAGCACACTTTCTTTAGTATCCCAAGGAGCTATTCTGATATTCACTACTGCACTTGCCTTACGAGGAAGCACGTTTGACATCTCTGCACCCTCAGCCATAGTGGGAGCTATAGTTGTGTGTAAAAGTGCATCGATCTTTGGGTCGGCTTGCATGCGTGCAAGCAAGGAGTGCGGTTCGTCCATAAGCGCGCGTATACCATCCAAAAGCGGTGTTATTTCATCCCCTTCATAACGATCGATCGGGTTGTCCTCAAGCGCAACTATCCCGCGCGCGAGCGTCCCAAGGGCGGTATGTCTCGGCGGCGCACTCGCATGTCCTGCCTCGGAATGTGCCGTGAGCAAAACATCCATGTATCCTTTTTCGGCATAGCAAAGCGCAACTACATCTTCATCGATATCCAGTGGCGATAAATTTAGCGCTATCCCCTCATCGAGTACAAACATAAAGCGTATACCCTCGCCTTGAAGATAGCGCATCATCTTTGCGGCGCTCGATTCGCGCATGCGCTCCTCATCGTATCCAAAGCCAATATACACATCCCTATCCGGGATTTCGCCACTTTCAAGCATGTCCTCCACGGCCTCACATATTGCTATAAGTTGCCCTTTCATATCTAGCGTGCCGCGTCCGTAGAGATAGTCGCCATCCACAACGCCTGCAAAAGGTGGATGTGTCCATTCGCTTTCATCGCTTGCCGGTACAACATCCATATGTGCAAGGAAAAGCACGGGTTCTTTGGTAGCTTCTCTCCCGGCGACCCTAAAGAGCAGTGCCATTTCATCGATAATTTTCACATCGCCCTTTAAATGCATCAGCGGATAAGCGTTTTTCAAAAAATCATGGAAATCAAAGAAGGGCGCGTTATCTACGCGCTCCTCTTCATCATACGATATCGTTGGAATACGCACAGCATCGATAAAACGCTTTAGTGCATCTTCTCTTTTTTCAAACATGGTTTCCCTCCGTTTGTTTTATGGCTGTTGTGTCTACCATTTATTGTTGACTATGGTTCTTCGCCCAATGCAAGCGCATTTAATGCAGTACCATCGATAAGAAATCCTGCAATCTCGGGTGAGTGGGGTTCGAGAAGAATGCATGCGGCTCGTTCTGCTCGATTACTTGCCCGTCACTCATAAACATGCACCGCGTTCCTACTTCCTTAGCAAAGCCCATCTCATGCGTAACCACAACCATCGTCATGCCTTCGTTTGCAAGCTCTATCATAAGAGATAGCACCTCGCCGACCATTTCGGGATCGAGCGCGCTTGTCGGCTCATCGAAAAGCATAACCTCGGGGTTCATTGCAAGCGCACGAACTATCGCTATGCGCTGCTGCTGTCCGCCCGAAAGCATGGCAGGGTATACATCCGCCTTTTCACTTAGGCCTATTCTTGCAAGCAAGCGCGAAGCATTGTCGTCTGCTTCCTCCTGCGTCATCTTCTTTAAGAATACGGGTGCAAGCGTGATGTTCTCACGTATCGTTTTGTGTGGAAAGAGATTGAACTGCTGAAACACCATACCTATCTTCTGGCGAAGCATATCAACATCATAGGTAAGTGCTGTTCGCATATCAGGCATGCCCTTTTTCTTCACATACGGGTCATCGGGCGCACAATAAAACACGCGTTCTCCATCAAATGAAATTTCGCCCGATGTCGGCGTTTCAAGAAGGTTCAAGCAACGAAGAAATGTCGACTTTCCGCAACCCGAGGGGCCGACGATAACTACCTTTTCGCCCTTTTCTATTCTTTCGGTTACTCCGTTAACAGCATGTATGTTTCCAAAGTGCTTGTATAAATTCTTAACGTCTATCACCTTTTGCAAGCCTCCTTTCGAGTCGTCTGAGCAGCGCCGTCATAAGTGATACGACTATCCAATATATGAGTGCGATGAATAAAAGAGGCACCATCGCATTGTATGTGCGCGAGCGTATAAGCGTCGATGCATAAGTAAGCTCGGATGTTGCTATAACGTTTGCAACCGCCGTCTCTTTGAGTAATGTTATAGATTCATTTGCAAGTGCAGGCAAGATATTTTTAATCGCCTGCGGCAATATGATTAAACGCATAGTCATATTATCGGTTAAACCAAGGCTTCTTCCTGCTTCGGTTTGGCCAATGTTCACCGCCAAAATGCCTGCACGTACTATCTCTGCAACATATGCTGCCGAGTTTAGGCCGAAGCAGAGCATCGCTACGAAGAGCATTCCTATCCCGAATTTAACATGCGAAAAGAGCACAAAACCGAATATCATAACCTGAACCATCACGGGTGTACCGCGAAAGAAGGAAAGATATACATCGCAAATCTTTGCAAGCGGTTTGAATGCCCTTCTGTTCAAGGCATAAATTTTCACTATAGCAATGAGCGTACCGAGTATTGTACCTATTATAAGTGCGCCGAAAGTGAGGAGCAAGGTGTTTCCAAGTCCCTCAAGATAAAGGAGGTATCTCCCGTCCTTAATTATATTGGTGTAAAGAAGATCCATAAGATCCGCCCACCACGTAGCGAAATCGCCCATATCGCTGTTTCCTTTCAATTCGGTAAAAGAAAGGGGCTGTTGTGCACACAAAATTGCATGTCGCAACAACCCCTTTTATCGCCTAGTTTAGCCGATAACTTCCATGTGCTTTGCTATAAGCGCATCGACTTCGCCGTTTGCAACCATTTCGGATACAACTGCGTCTACAACCGCTTTAAGATCTTCCTTGTCCTTAGCCATAGCGATGGCATACTTCTCCTCGGTGAAGGGTTCGTCAAGAACCATGAGGCCGTCGTTTGCCGCCACGATTTGGCTTGCGGGCATCGCATCGATAACAACCGCATCGATCTGGCCGTTAGCAAGCGCTGCGCCTGCATCGGGGCCTGTGGTGAAGCGAGCAACCTCACCAACGCCTTCCATGCTGGAAACGAAGAGGTCACCCGTGGTGCCGATCTGCACGCCGATAGTCTTGCCTACGAGGCCATCGGGATTGGTTATCTCGGTGTTATCCGCCATAACGATGATGTTCTGCGTGGTGGACACATAGTCAACCGAGAAATCAACGCTCTCGCGGCGCTCGTCGGTTGCTGTCATACCTGCAACGCCGAGATCGCCCTGGCCGGATAGGAGCGCGGGGATGATTCCATCGAAGTTCATGTCAACAACTTCAAGTTCAACGCCCAAAGCTTCCGCAATTTTGGTTGCGATATCCACGTCAACGCCTGCAACGGTGTTGTCCGCGCCTAGGTATTCGAACGGGGGGAATGCCGCATTGGTAAGCATAACGATTTTGCCTGCTTCCTTTATAGCGTCAACATTGGGGGTAGCTGCCGCTTCCTCAGCGGGAGCTTCTTCTGCGGGAGCTTCCTCAGCGGGTGCTTCTTCTGCGGGTGCTTCCGTTGCCGCGGGCTCTGCGGGGGCTGCAGTTTCCACGGGTGCTGCTTCAGGTGCGGCGCAACCTGCAAAGGCGCTACCTGCTACTACCAAGGTCAACAACAATGCGAGTAGTTTCTTCATTTTTTTCTTCCTCCGATTTGTTTTTTTACCCTTTATACCAATCCTCTTGTATGTTTCACATAAAATGATTAGTATTACATGGGCAAAGCAGTGTTACCCACTGCTTCGCATAATTATACCACAGCGCGACAAAATTGCAAGAGTTTTCGTATTTTCACACACAATATACTCAATACTTATTCTATCATCAAGTGAATAATCCCTTGTATTTAGGGTAAAACTTCATTTTTATCAATATAATACGCCCGCATGAATACCCGCAACATTGGCGCACCCCGTCATTATCATCGACTGGGCCATTTGTGTGCGATAAGTATCCAACACGGTTTTTACGCCTTCTACTCCACCACCATACGCACCCCAACATAGCGGACGGCCTACGAGTACAGCATTAGCACCGAGCGCTAATAGTTTCAATGTATCCACTCCCGAGCGCACAGCACCATCCGCTATGATGCCCATTCGGCCGCGCACGGTTTCCGCGATATCGGGAAGCACATCGGCAACGCCGGGTGTACCGTCGAGAACGCGTCCGCCATGGTTGCTAACAACGATACAGTCTACGCCTGCTTCAAGCGCACGCATTGCATCATCCACGGTCATTATACCCTTAAGAATGAAGGGAAGCTTTGGCGCAAACGCACGAAGGCGGCGCAAGTCCGCAACCGTCTTAGGTCCAACGGGCTGACCTTTGAGCTTCATCGTAATCAGTCCCGCACCGTCGATATCCATACCGAGCGCAGTAGCGCCCGCTTCAATCGCTTCGGCAAATCGTGCTTCGATCTCTCCAAGATCCATGCGTGGTTTAATTATCGCAACGCCGCGGCCTGCCTTCTTTATCGCCTTCAAGCCTGCCGCATACTGTTCGGCATTACATGGATCACCAATCCAGGCGATACTTCCTGCGGCCTCAGATCCGCTTACTATCGCATCCACAAATGTTTCCTCATCCATGGGTCCACAGTTCATGGCCGCACTCGTCATCGGTCCGGGCATAATAGGTGAACTTAGCTTTGCTCCAAAGAAATCGTATGAAGTATCGGGCTCAACGCATTCGTGAAGTGTTCTCATATTTATGCGCACATTATCGATCGACTCCCTATTCGCGGTAAAGGACGAGCCCGTTATACTACCGCCCATTCCCGGAACCTGTCCTGCACATGCTCGGCCGTCACACACTCTACATACCGCACAATAACCCTTCATAGCTTCCTTCGCGTTCATCTTCAGTGTTTTCATATCCATTGCTTCATCCTCCTATGTTAGTTATTTTGAAAATCTTTTATGTTTTCAACTACCTTCTTCCCAAGGCGATTATATGCACAATTCGTTAGCCCCGAGCTGTTTTCACCGGTAATCGGAACAATAATATTCTTGTGGGTAATTCCGCCCATCGTTTTATATGAATCCGATAATCCGAAGTTTCCGCGATCAAGCCACGCCGTG
>CAYJPI010000195.1:0-3425 GCA_964372005.1 uncultured Oscillospiraceae bacterium
CATTTTGTGATAGTTTGTGCCACCTTATTGTAATTGTTTTTTTCAAACGGAGTGCTTAAACCCACGGCGTGGCAAGCATCCACAAAGGATTTTGAGCCGCTAAGGTCAACAAACTCCATATATCGCTTTAACGCTTCTTCATAATCCTCAAGCGACAAAGCGAAAAACTGCAGCGCTACAATTTGCGCAACACAATAATCGATATAATAAAATGGTGTTTTGTAGATATGTTGTTGGCGCTGCCATCCCGCTCCGTCCTTATAAAAAGGTATATCCCCATAATGCATATCGGGGCGAAATCGACTTTCGATATCCAGCCAGAGTTTATCACGCTCCGATGGGGTAAGCTGCGGGTTTTTGTATACTTGTTCCTGGAACTCATCCACCTGGCAAGCATATGGCAAAAACATTGCGGCACTTTCAACATGCGCATATTTGTATTTTTCCGCATCCTGCGCAAAGAACATATCATACCATGGCATGGTTAAAAATTCCATCGACATCGAATGGCACTCTGCTATATCCATGGAATAGCTTGCATTCTCATGGGATCCGTATTTTCGGCTTGCAACCGTCCTTGCATATGCATGGCCTATCTCATGCAAAACCACCTTCACATCCGCCGCTGTACCATTAAAGTTTGCATATACAAAGGGATATTTGTAAGCCTCCAAGTATGAGCAGAAACCACCGGGCGCTTTACCTATGCGCGCGTGAACATCGAACAGCTCTTTTTCTATAAGAAAATCCATAAAATCGCCCACTTCGCGCGACATTTTGTGGTACATATCACGCCCACGCGACATGATTTCATCGCTTGATACGCATAGCTTAGGTGCCCCATCCGCAAAAGCCATCTCCGAATCACAAAATGCAATCTTGTCCATGCCGAGCCTTTCACAGCGGTTTTTCTTCAGCGCCGCCACCATGGGCACAACATCTTCGCACACAAGCTCTTTAAGCCTTGCTACATCCTCCATTGTATAGCAAATTCTCTGCATCTTTGCATAGGCAAGCTCGGTGTAGTCCGCAAAGCCAAGTTTTTTTGCCTGTTTGGTTCGGCACTTGACGAGGCTATCGAATATTTCATCAAGCTCATCCTTTATTGATGCAAGGCACTTCCCTTCATTCATATATGCCCTGTGTCTTATATCCGCATCCATGCTCTCCTTGTAAGGCATCAGCCTGGATATCGGCATTTCTTCCTCGCCCATAGTAACCGTCAAACCCGAAACAAGGTTGATGTATCTTAGAACAAGTCGGTTCTCTTCACATACTTCCTCGGTGATTTCAGGTGAAATGGTTTTAGCCGAAAGCTCATACGCTAAAATGTTCACCTCGCCTATTTTTTCCTTCAGCTCCTCTTTATATGGGCTTTGAAGCATTGCACTCGTAAGCTCTTGCAATTTTTCGCTCACCAAGGGCACATTCTGTGCAAATACCAAGCGCTGTGCACTATAAAACTCATCGGTGGTATCCATGCAATTTCTAATCCTGACGAGCGCATATTGCGTTCTAAGATCCACGAGCGAATCATGTGCCTTACTGAAAATATCATATTGTTCTGCGGCACTTTTTGCTTGCAAAAACGCTTTTATGCTTTCATCGAGCATATCAATTTTTGCTTGAAAGTCTACAGCGCTATACTCAAGTTGTGAAAATTTCATACAAACCTCCATGTTCTATTGAAGAAGTACATCAGGCCATCCCAAAAAACTTCGCTATAATAATGTACACGAGTGAAATACCCAACACCAATGGCCCAAATGTTATCAACGCGGCGATTAGCATGGCCGGCAAATCCCACTTTTCAAGCTTAATTTCATCGAAGCGCTTCTTTAGCTCTTCCTCGCTCTTTTGCTTGGGCATATCTTCGCGAAACCTATCAAATATGGACATAATCCCCCCTACTGCCGCGCAGAAAGCGGATAGTGGCATGCTACAAAGTGCCCCTCTTCGCATTCGTTCAAGCTCGGGCTTTCGCTCATGCATCGCTCCATTGCATACTTGCAACGCGGGTGAAATTTGCATCCGTTCGGCGGATCGATGGGGCTTGGCACATCGCCCTCGAGCATCTCTATTTCCCTATTCGGCTCATCATGCAACTGTAATCTCGCACTCAATAATGCGGCCGTATATGGGTGGCGCGGCGTTTCAAACAGCTCATTAGATTCTCCAAGCTCCACGATGTTTCCAAGATACATAACAGCTATCCTATCCGAAACAAACTGAACCGTTGATAAATCATGCGAAATAAACAAATAAGTTAAATCATTTTGTTCTTTCAAGTCCAGCAATAGGTTGATAATTTGCGACTGGATGGATACATCGAGCGTCGTCACGGCTTCATCACATATTACAAAACGCGGTTGTAACGCAAGCGCCCGTGCGATGCCGATGCGCTGCCTTTGCCCACCCGAAAACTGGTGCGGATATCTGTGCAACATGTATGGGTGCAAGCCGCATTTATCCATAATGTCGAGCGTGTATCGTTCAAGTGTCTTATCGCCGCGCTTGTACATGCCATGCGCAATCGGTGCCTCCGAAATAAGCCGGCCGACCGTGTGGCGCGGATTGAGCGACGAATAGGGATCTTGAAACACGATTTGCAAATCCTTGCGCAATTTTCGCATCTCACTTTTCGAAACCTTGGAAAGTTCCTTGCCATCGTAAATAACCTTGCCTTCGCTTTGGCCATACAGTTGCAAGATCACCCGTCCGAGCGTGGATTTGCCCGACCCCGATTCGCCCACAAGCCCCAGAACCTCATTTTTGTATATGTCAAATGTTACACCGTCAACCGCGCGCACGCTTTTCTTCTCGCCTAAAAAGCCTAAGCTTCTCTTGAGCGCAAAGTGCATTTTAACATCCTGAATCTTAATCAATACCTTCTTGTCACTCATCGCTACACCTCGCAATCTCGGGGTAGAAACAGCGTATGCTCTGCTCATCGCTAACCGCCGTCAACGAAGGTTCATGGTTGTTACATCTTTCATCGGCAAACCTGCATCGGGGCGCAAATTTACATCCCTTCGGTAGCGACAAAGGATGCGGCACATTTCCCTCAACCACCGTCAGCCTTTTACCTTTTTGTATCGAGTAGCCCGGCAAGCTGTTTAAAAGTGCATGCGTATAGGGATGCGCAAATTTTGTGATATTTCTAAACACATGCCTCGCAGGTGCAATCTCTACCACCTGCCCGCAATACAGCACGGCCACATCATCCGCGATTTGGTTTATCACCCCGAGATCATGAGTGATGAACAGCACCGCCGTGTTATTTTCGCTTTGCAACTCGCGAATAAGCCTTAGTATCTGCGCTTGAATCGTAACATCTAGCGCGGTTGTAGGTTCATCCGCGATGAGCAATTTCGGCTTACATGCAAGAGCAATTGCTATCATCACGCGCTGGCGCATTCCACCGG
>CAYJPI010000195.1:3435-5309 GCA_964372005.1 uncultured Oscillospiraceae bacterium
ACCATCCCTTCGGGATTCGCTATCTTCACGGCACGTAGCATGTCAACCGCCTTTTGCATTGCCTGCTTTTTGGGTAGTGATTGATGCAAAAAAAGCACTTCCGCTATTTGATATCCTATCGGGAACACCGGGTTTAGCGCCGTCATCGGTTCTTGGAAGATCATAGATATTTCATTTCCGCGAATTGCCCTCATTGCATCATCCTGATATTTTGAGATATCCTCGCCACCGAATATTATTTCCCCCGAGTGTATCCTTTGGTTGCCTTCAAAAAGTTTAAGTACACTCAAAGCCGTTTGGCTTTTCCCCGATCCCGACTCGCCGATTATGCCAAGCGTTTTGCCGGCATCAACGCGCAAAGACACGCCATTTACAGCCTTGATTAAACCCTTCTTCGTATCGAAGTAGGTATGCAAATCTCTTATTTCAAGTACACTCATGCGCACCTCTCTATCTTTCGTTCGTCCTCGGATCCATGGCCTCCCGTAGCGCATCACCCACGAGATTCACGCATAATGCGGTAAATATCACAAAGAAAGCAGGGATAAGCCATCGCCACCAATAAAATTCTATAACGGCTATATCCTGCGCCGATGTGAGCATAATCCCCCACGACGGCGTCGGCTCCGAAACGCCAAACCCAAGGAACGATAACGCCGCCTCGGATAATAGCGATGATGCATAACCGAGCGTGATATTCACTATTACAAGATTAAAAACATTGGGCAATATGTGCTTCACCATTATAGCGCCGTTACGCAAACCCAGCGCACGCGCGGCGAGCACAAAGTCCTTCTCGCGTTCGAGTAAAAGTTGTGCGCGAATTAGCCGCGATAGCGACATCCACCCGAGTAGGCCCAGTATCACCATAATCAAGTACAGTTTTTGTGTTTGCGTCATCTCATGCCCAATTACGTATGAGAGCGTTATCGCTATAGGGTAAAATGGGATGGAGGAAAACACATCTGTGATGCGCATTAGTACATGGTCAACCACTCCACCGAAATATCCGGCGCTCAATCCCACAACGAGCGCAATCGTAACCGATATGGCAACCGCGATTGCCCCCACCGTCAACGATATTCGCCCACCGTGAACTATCCTCGTAAAGATATCCCTTCCAAATTGATCCGTGCCGAAAATGTACCCATCGTTTCCAAAGGCGAACAACTCGCCACCTTCATTCAAAGCATAAAACTGATAGTAATCCGCATAAACATTTTTTACATCCGTTAAATCATCCACGCCTTCGAGCTGCGAATACACATCATTTCCCCAAATGTAGAGTTCGCCCGTATCACTCAATGCTAAAAAATTGCGATATCCCCCTTGCACATCTTCGATGTTCCCTTGCATCTTAGGGATCTCATGCACGCCATCCTGCGTACTTCCCCATGTGTAGAGCTTACCATTCTCATCCAGCGCGAGCACATTCTTGTTTGTGGCCGCTATATCGGTTACCTTTATGCTCGCATCCGTCAATTCGCTCGGCAGTTGCATTGAAAACTCCGTCCCTCTATCGCCTATTACGGCAACCGTGGCATCGTCGAGTAAAAGCGCGATATTCGTATCTCCGCCCACAAAACCCTTAATGCGGCCTTGAATTGATGATGCAATCAAAAGGTTGCTCTTCGCCTGCGTGCTCCCCCAAATGTATAGCCTTCCGTCGCTTCCTAGTACGGCCGTCCATTGGGATTTGGCATCCATCTGCACGACATCAACCTGCGAGCCTTGAAACACTTCGCGTATATCATCAGGCATGTCAACCTGCCCATTTCCATTGTAGCCCCAGCCGTAAAACTCGCCATTTTCATCCACTGCAAAAACGTGGTTACCGCCGCAAGCCACGTCAACGAATTAGTTCTCATACAATT
>CAYJPI010000196.1:0-5288 GCA_964372005.1 uncultured Oscillospiraceae bacterium
TCAATCGTTGTACAAACCAACACTGCAACCGCACAGGAGAGCGCGGCAATAAGCCAAGAACTTTCCGCCCAAGCACAGACGCTACGCGAGCTTATCAATAAATTCACATTGCGTGCGCCTGCTATTGCTCCCCATAAGATCTCTCACGCGCCGCAAGACCCCGATTATACCTGAACAACAGACTCACTTTAGCCGTCTCCCTATACACATCGCGAGTCTCGTTTTTCGTTTCCACAAATTAACCCCCCGGCAGAGCCGGGGGTTAAGACTGTCAAAAAACCTGAAAAAGCATAACGCTCTAAAGCGTACATTAAAGGGGCATGCATCCAATGCATGCCCCTTACAGTGTCAAGAAAGTATTCTTCGGACACTTTTTTGAGTTTTCACACCGTTTGCCTGTTCGCATAGCTCACGGTCGGCAAACAGCGCAGAGTACAAAAACGTCCCGTTTTTATCCGTCTCGGCGCGCATGTCGCCGAAGCCGGATTGAAATCCACCATACCTAAATCCAAATCTAAAATGTTGTTCTTTTTATGGTTTTTCGACAGACTAAGGGGCATGCATCCTATGCATGCCCCTTGCTTCATATAGTCCCTTTTAAGCTAACCTTGTTTCAAACGTGCCGAGCGTATCCACCGTAACGGCGACATATCCATCCTCATCGCAGATTGCGCTATAGCTGTTCATGCCCTCATTCGTAGTATGGGTGATATTGAATGCAGTTCCTTCATACATCGTACCGACGTAGACGCGCACTGTGAGCATGCCTTCATATGACGTAGTTAGACCGAGTTCAATAAGTGCATACCCATCAACGGCCGGTATGCGCCTTATTACTATAGGATTCGCAGTACCCGGGATGCTTTCGCCGCTTATCTGCACATACCTAAGGTTAAGGTTGCGTACAAAATGATTCGAAGAGCCACGAATTCCGCCTGCAACGTTTTCGCTGGGTTCGACATAAGGCGGGAATTCAATGTTGATTCCGCCGCCGCCACCAAGGAGCGCCTCTAAATCCTTAACTTCGATTTTACCGTCCGGCACCGCATCAAGCCCGTAAACATACAGGTCAGTCTTTTCATCAATCGCAGGATCGCCGGTCACATCGATGGTGCCTCCGTAAAGATACGTGGTTATGCTGCCTTCTTGACCCGCTCCTCCTGCAGCTTCCCCGGAGCCAATGCCTGCCACGCCCGTGCTTGCACTCGAAGCCGTCACATTTGCATTCTTTTCGATGGTCAGTGTGATTACCGCTGTTTGCTCGTAGTGCCCATCCCCATACCCACTTCCGATAGCCGCACCACTATTCAGCGATGTGGCTGTCACCTTTGCATCATCCGTGAGGGTGATGGAAAGTGTTCCTCCTGCTCCATGTCCACTACCGAGAGCCGCACCGGTACCTATGGCTGTGGTTTCGACCTTGGCATGTCCACCGATCGTCACTGTAATAGCGTCACTTGATAAATTTCCGCTACCAATGACCGCCCCTCTGCTGTTCGATGCGGCTGAGATTTCTGCCTGCCCACCGATGTTTACATTGATTGTGCCTTTTCCTTCATACCCACTACCGATAGCTGCGGCGTAGCTGCCCGGCGAACCGGCATCTACCTTTGCCTGCTCGTCAATCGTGATTTTGATGGTTCCGGTCGCCGCTCGACCGCCACCGATGGCTGCTCCACTAAACTGTGTTGTGGCTTTAGCTATGACATTTGCCTGGCCACCAATGGTGATGGTGGTTTCGCCTGTTGCCTCTCGCCCGCCGCCGATGGCCGCGCCCCAGCTCTCCGTAAGGGCGTTAATCACAGCCTGGCCACCGATTGTAACGGTTGTATTGCCGGTTGCATCTCCTCCGCTACCGATGGTCGCGCCGCGGCTCGACGAATTGAACACTTGAGCATCAATTACGCCACCATAGAAGGCGAGGTTGGTGGGGCTACCGCTATCCCCACCGATGGCGGCATTGTTGGAGGAAATACCGTCTACTATAACTACCTCGTTTTCATCTTCTACATCGTTTGTACCAACGGAGGCTACGATTTTGCCGGTGTTGCCTATTTGCCCGTAGACGGTGAGGGAAGCGTTTTCATCTGCGTTGACGGAGATTCCGACTTCTGAGTTGCCAATGTCATCATTACTCGTAGCGGTGAGTACGGTATTATCCGCGAGTATGAGGGTTACATCGCCATCCACTTCGATGCGAGCTGTGGTGGTGATATCCGTATTCAGCACATACCAGCCGGCACTCAAACCGTTGTCCACCAGGGCCTGTGTCAACTCTGTAACACCTGTAGCCGTTTTGGTTTGGCCGTTTTCATCGATGTAAGTTGCATTCGCCGCCAGTGCCGTTGTGGGCAAAAGACATAGCATAGTCATAGTTAATAGAGTAAAAACCAGTTTTTTCATATATTTCCCCTTTTACATTATTTCAATTAAGTATACACCCTATGCATGATGAAATGCAAATATATTCGCTATTGAGATTCAGCAGGGGGGAGTTCAAAATCATAGCTCCGCCAGCGATCTTTTGGTGTGGCGGAGCTATGATTATAAATCACTATGTATGCAATTTCATTCACACATTATTCTTCGGCCTAATCCAAAGCGGCTGAGTCGAGTTTCTGTCACATCTAAGGCATCTGTTTGCCTCGTATAAAGCACTTGTTTGGTCAAACGGAACTACCAATTCATCGAAATTTCCCTTTAAGTCCGCGGCATCAACCACCTTTTCCAAAAGAATGTCATCGTCCCATGTAGTGATGGATAGCGGCTCATTCGGTATTTCGATGCTTTCGCCCAAATACAATCCCTTGCCGTTAGCAGCTTTATCGATGGATTCTGCTACCTTCTTACCCTCAGCGATAGCCTTTATCGCTATGCCGTTTTCGGTAGCATCGCCTATGGCATACACATTCTTCGCTGTGGTTTCCTTTGTGGCTTTATTTACCTTGATAAGGCCTCTCGCGGTTTCGATATCATCGCTTAACATATCTAGGTTTGCGTATTGGCCTACCGCGAGTATGAGGGTATCGGCATCGATTATCATGGTTTTATCGCTATATACGGGGTTGAATACGCCTTCTATATCAATCGTTGCCAAGCATTCGTTTAACAGTAATTTTCCATCAGGCATGCGTTCCTTAATCCCGTATCCCGATATAAAATTGATGTTCTCGGCCTTGGCGAAGGCTTTTTCCTCCTCACCTGCGAGCATATTGTCATATGTTTCGAGCGACACAACCGTAACGGACTTTGCACCCATTCTTATTGCAGTTCTCGCCGAATCCATGGCAACATCGCCGCCACCCAAAACCACCACATCGCCTTTTAGTTCGGATAGTTTTTTCAGCCTTGCATCCCTTAAAAAATCAAGAGCTACGAATGTGTTTTCGTTTTCGAGATATTTTAAGCTCCTTCCACTCGATGCTCCGATTGCGATTACCACGTAATCATTCTCTCCCCGAAGCGCTTCAAGCGAAATATCCTTACCAACCTTGACTCCGTAGTGAATCTTTACACCGAGCTTTAATATGCTGTGAATTTCGATATTCAAATCCTTATCGGGCATGCGATATTCGGGCACTGTGAGCGCGAGCATTCCGCCTGCCTTTTGTGCGGCTTCATACATGCTTACCTCATAGCCTGTTCTTTGTAGGTAGTATGCGGCGGTAAGCCCTGCCGGGCCCGCGCCGACTATGGCCACTTTTTTCCCGTTTGAAGTGAGTTTATCTTCATTAAATTCACTTGAATTTAGGGCATTTAGCGAGATATACTTTTGAAGAGCGCGCACGCCGACGGTGTTTTCTATTTCTTTTCTTCTACATCTATCCTCGCATGGACGTGCACAGATCTTGCCACATATTAATGAAAGCGGATTGGTTTTTCTCATCAACTCGTATGCCTTAACTTCTTCGCCCTTTTTCATCAGCGATACATAGCCGGGAATATGCACCTGCGCCGGACATGCATTTATGCATTGAGCTAAAATCAAAGTTCTACATATGCCCGTTTTGCAATGCTTTTCATCTATATGCGCCTCGATTACATCATAGTATCTTTCTATTACCTGTAAATACAAAGCCTTCACTCGCACTTCAGCATAGGTATCTCCAAGCATGGATACAACCTTCTTTAGTTTATCTATGGAATTATCCCATGTTTCCTTAATCGTTATATCCTCAATAACCGTGTTGAGGTTTCTAGTTGCATCGGTATCAATCCTTACTTCGCGTATCAGAAAGCGCGACAAAAAGCGAAGATAGTCAACAGGACAGAAATTTTCGCCAAAATACATTATATAAGGAACAGAAGCATCATCCATCAGTTCCGAGATGGGTTTTAGCATGTCCTTTCCCATTGCTAAACATCCGAGTGCGCCACCTACCTGTATGGCAATGATTCTCGTGCCATATCTTAGCTTTAGGCCGTGGTCTTTGAATATCTCCATGGGCGATTTAGAAGCATTGACTTCCGTTTCAATGCTCTGCTGCAAATCTCCCGTAATTACGTATTTCTCCATCATGATTCCACCCTTTCCCTATACTTGTCCATGTTCATGCTCTCACGATTGGGATTATACTCATAGTAAGGTGGAATTGTAGTCATACAATGGTCATAGCTTATCATGCTGATGGGACATACACGCCAGCATTGTACACATTCCTTGCGCGTACACATCGACTCGAAGCACTTGATATGGTCTACCACCCTGCGCATCGAACCCATGTACCTCGATTCATCCTTGGGTATAGCGCCTGATGGACATGACTTTTGGCATAATCTACACCTTGAACAAAACTCCTCGATGTTGAAGTCCTTCGCTTTATCGAGGGGTAGTTCCGCATCTATCAAAATGGATGCATACTTTAGCCTTGTACCCATCTCGGGTGTGTGGCAAATGCCATATGTGGACATGTTGCCCATTCCGGCATTAACCGCATGAACGGGGTATTTTATGAAGCCTTCCCACGATCTCGCGCGGCAATCATATCCCTGCGCCCTGATGTAATCCGCGACTGTATGTATATTTTTCGCGCAATTATAATAGCCGTAATAAGCGGCTGTATCATGCTTGGGCTCGGGGTATCTATGAACGATTTCTTTCGGCACTTCATAACCTAAAATTATAATGGTGCTGAAGATTATGTCATCGTCAACCTGCGCGGCAATTTGGCGAAAATCCACCTTCGTAACGCCGATACTCTTAAAGCCCAAGTCGTTAGCGAATTTTTTTATCGCCGCCTTTAATTCAACTTCGTTCATTGTTTTTATGGGTGCAACGGGAGGTAGGT
>CAYJPI010000197.1:0-5287 GCA_964372005.1 uncultured Oscillospiraceae bacterium
TGCACCACTTGGCGATAACAGCACTTATGTATGGTTTCATTATCCAGCTGTTCATCTCCTGCGGCCTTGCAAAGCCCCCATGCTTGAACTGCCGCCCCTTTAACTTGCTTGGGGACGAAGCGAAATTTTGCCGATAGCTCGGATAGCGATACATCGCTTGCAAGCGGCGCGCCGTCGAAATAGTAGGCAAACAAAGCAAGCAAATCGTCAGCATCAGGCATAGGAATCTCAAAGTCGATACTTACGGGCCGCACGCTTCTTGTCATCGCCTTCTCTGACACTATAAATAACGGCTCTTTAGCTACTTTGGCCGTTGCGATAGCATCCAAGAATGCGGCATCCGTTTCGCCCGAATTTAACTCGCCGGCTTTTTCGTCTACCCCATAAAAGCACAAATAGGTATCGAGAAGCTTGGAAATCAACACACCCTGCGAGACGGAATCCGACGATTTACTCATCACTTGCATGTCCATAACAAGGCACTTTTCCTTGCGCCTTTGCATGAGATGCGTTATGTGATGCTTGCGCCCTATTCCTGCCGCTCCCGTAATGGCAACGGCTTGAACACCGTCCAACAATTTATCAAGCTCTGAGGCTATCTTCTCTCCGGCTATGAGAGCATCGATCTCACCGTCCTCAAGGGGATCAATCAATTGCATCCCGGCAAAAAGGTTTACCTTTCCCTCGCTCAAGTATGATGCTACCGCTAAGTTTAGCTTAAGCTCACCCTTTTGCAACTTTTCCTTGTCAAAAAGCGTTAGAAACTCGCTTTCCCCTATGAATCTGGCCTTATAGGCTTCGATGGTCGCCCCCTCGGGAAGGAAAAGTTGGGTGATGAAGGGCACGCAAGGCAAAGTTTTTTGCATGTCGTCTTGAAGATACGCGAACAGCCGCTCGTATTTTTCATCAAGCATGGATGCATAGCAGCTTAGCACAACATCGCGCTCAAATTCATCCAGCCCAAAGCGATTAAATAGCTTGAATATGGTCATATTCCGATCGCTGATGGACATTCGCTTTTCCACAAGCAGTTTCGTTATGTAGGCTTGCTGCTTCTCCTCGTCATCAAGCTTGTCTACAAGGCCGGCTTGAACCGCGCGAAGAAGCTTCGTTTCAAACTCCTCACGGCTTACCACCATGCCAAGCATATTGCGCATTTCGCTTTTCGGTCCTACCCATTGGTGATGCTTATAGTAAGTGTAAAGCTTGTAATCGAGCAAGCTGCACCAATCTGCGATGAGTTCCCAGCGGTCGGAATAGGGGGTATTTATGTTTTCATAGCTAACATCGCGCAAATCGAGAGCCTCGGCGCGTTCAATCGGCGCTTCCGGCGCGATCGTCGGTTCGCTTTTTACTATTTCTTTTTTCTTTCTCTCCCACCACATACTCAAGGCACCACAATTGTCGTCGCTATAGGAGAAACCACACTAACAATACCTCCGGCATGCACACACATCAGTTGCGAGGTGGTAGAAAGGGCAGGCTTGCCGCCTATGAGCACCGTAGGGCATCCGGGCACCCAAGGCGCAGGGAACACGGGACTGCACGGAACGGGAGAACCCATGGCGGCTATAACAGCAGGGTTCACCGGGTTTGAGCATGTGCCAAACGGTGGGAACTTGTTATCCATTATAGTTGCCGCGCTTACCGAACAACCCATCACTTTATGTGAAGGGACGGGCAATATAGGCAATGGTGCCGCCCCGAATGCGCACCTGCACATAGTGCCTTGCACAACAAGATTAGCCATAACGTTCTCCTTTCGTTCGTGTTTGTTTTTGCTATAAAGTCAGCGTATTCTCGCCCTTATTGAGCGAAATTTGCTTGACGGATTTTCCATGGAGTATGTAGGCCTCCGTAGCCTCACGAAAATATGCTTCGAATTTCCCTGCATCATCAGTGCGATATATCTGCGCTCGAATGATGAGGACTCCTCTTTTATGCGCAAACTCGAGAGGCGCGCTTAAATATGCCACTTCTTCCTCTATCGATGTAAGCGTTACCGCCTCACTCTTATTCCCATCGATAATCATATAATTGCATGGGAAGAACAGCATCTGCGTATCGCCGCGGCAGAACAGCTTCATTGAAGTGTTGCCCTCAACAACTCCGTCTTGCGCCACTTTCATTTCTATACCTTTTTCAACTTCGGCCACCCACACGGGTGTGTCCTGCACAGGTTTTTTGTTTTTTTCAACTGTCCCTTCGAGGGTAACTATCGCCCGTGCGAAGGGGTAATTCTTTTGGGGTTTTAGCGTTATGCTCGCTATATCGTAGTCGCCTTTCTTAACATCAAAGGCTATTTTTTCATCGCAAAAATATGCTCCTTTTAATATTAAAGTGTGAGAACCCTCTTCAAGATTCACAAACACGAGATACCCGCCATTGCGGTACTGCGGTTTTACGGGCATTCCGTCAAGCACGCATTGCACGCTCGATTGGGTGATGGGCTTGCCTGTATACCCATCGCGTACGGCAAAAACGGCACTGAGTGTGAATTGTATCATGAGCTTCTCCCCCTCTTATTTTTCCATACGCGGCTTTTGCTCCACCGTCATGCTCACATCGCTTACGCGGCTGATGCGGCGTGTGCGCTTGCTATCTATCGTCACGCCTTCCATCTTGCACACTACGGACAGCTTGTAGGGCTTTTGAGTATTATTCCATATCTTAATCAGCTGGTCAAAATTCGGTTTCTCCATCGATAAACGTAGCGACGCACCGCTTTCAAGCAAAGAGCCGCTAAGGTACTTCTTATCGAGCATCGGCATGTCCTTTATTTCTTGCGCCACCGCACCCATCAACCTATATTGATCCGCTTCCCTTAGCTGAACGGGCGCCTTCGAATGCGCTGTGATAAGAAAGCTCATAGTATAGCGCGTGGACGCCATGCGTTCAACATTGCGCGCCACGGGCACATATCCGCCTCCCCCACCGCTATGCTGAAGGTCCTGCTCAACATGATATAGGTAAACGGTGAGCTGGTTATTCTCACTCTCATGCGGCGAACATAACGAGATTAGTTCGCGCTTGCTTATCGGTTCGGGGGTAAGCACCTCTCTTAAAAACTCCACAAGGCCGTTCCCCGCTTCAACAAATGCCGTGTAATCTGCCATGCTATCCTCCTTTTTTGTGCTCGCTACGATAGCGCGTCCAACCACCCATATTGCGTGGCAAGCGCACCGGCGCTCGCTTCGTTTAGGTCAATCATAGTCATCGCAAATGCATGTATGCCCTCGTGTAAGGCAATTTGTGCATCAAGCAGTGCCATCTGTGCATCTGCCAATGCTTTAGCGTCCGCCTTGCCCATGGCAAATTGCGCCTCAACATCCGATATAGCGGATGCGGCATCCGCGTGATCCGTTTCTGCTTTTTTAAGTGTTTGATATGCAAGCTCCAAGTCAAGCAACAGCACCTGCGTTGCCGGCACATCAGCCGAGGATGCCAACAGACCCTCCATATCCATGGTAGTGGGATCGGTTACAAACAAAGCCTTGGTTACATTGTAATCCTCGAGCAGTTGCCCGGAATAATCGCTTAGGGAGAGCTGTGCCTTTTGCATTGCAACGGTTGATTGCGATGCACGAAGCTCCATGTCCGATAGTGCATCGCTAAGTAGATCAACGGAAGCCTGGTCTAAGTTACCCATCGCAAGTGCAGTCACTGCGGCATCAATTTCAGCGCGCTTCGCTTCGATTTGTATATCCAAGCAGGATTTCACTTCGGCATGCAAATAATAATCCACCATTGCCTTAAGCGTGGCCGCAAAAGCTTCTCCCGATTGAATGCCCGGCTCAATCATCATAATAGGCGATTCGTCGCCGTAATACGCGCTTTTTATCACTATTTCGTCTTCGCCCTGCGCGCTTTGCTGTTCGCTTGCGGCATCTACAGCCTGTTCCGCCTGTGCTCCATCTACCGCTTGCTCATCCTCGGATTCGGTTAGCCCGATTTGCGAGAGAAGCGAATCTATGCGCTGTGCTCCATCCCCCGTACCTCCTGCACCGCCCGAAGAGGATGGCAAGCTATCGAGCACTATCCACTCGTTCATTATGAAGTTGCTGTTTTCGGGCAAGCTCCAGCCTACGAATACATAGTCGTCGTAATAATATGCATATCGTGTATAGGTGCCACCGCTGTGTGGAACACCACCCGTAAATGATGAAACACGTTCGTCACGAATCTGTTTCTCGTAGTCCGTATTGGATTCCTCATATTCCGCCTCATTATCGTAGGCTATCGGCGGTGCGAACGGGTCTGTCCCCGCATGGGCATACACATAGTATACCGTAGGTTCGGACTCCTCCGTTTTGTATGTGCAAAACAATGTTGCACCAAGTGCGACGTTCGATATTGTAAAGCCATTCTTTTCGCCGGGAAATTCGGTTAACACGGATTCTGAGAACGCCAGCCTTACTTCATCCGCGGTTTGCCCGAGATGGGTGCCATAATCCGGGCTTCCGTTTATGAAGGTACCGGTATACATTGGCGTTCCGCTTGCGCTGTACAGTGTTCCCGCACCATGAGGGATGAGCTGTTGCACTTCGCCCTCATAATACATGCGCTGTGCATCATGTATCGTAACTATTCCAACCGGCTCTCCCATATTAAATTCAGCGGTAACCTTTATATTGTTCGGAAGATATAAAATTCCACTTCCCGAGAACACGTTATCGAGGAATTGTCCCTCATAGTGAAGGCTTCCATCCTCATAGTATAGCGTGCCCTGTTCGTTGAAGGCGCCTTCGGCAAAGGAACCCTTGTAGTTTACAAGGCCATTTTCATAGTATAGCGTTCCCTCACCTTGGAACTTGTCCCGTTCGAACGAACCGCGATATTGAAGTGCTCCATCCTCGTGATAAAGCATCCCATCGCCCTCAAAAAGTCCGCCAACAAAGTCGCCCTCATAGCGCTTCTCTTCATTTTCGTAGAGTGTTCCTTCACCTTCAAATTCTCCGCCAACAAAGTCGCCTTCGTAAAGAAGCTCTCCGTCTAAGAAGAGTTCGCCTTCCCCTTCATACACGCCCTCAACGAAATCACCTTCGTACACGAGTGCACCGTCTTCGTAGAGGAGACCCTTCCCATGATACAACCCATACTCAAACTCACCCTCATAAGTGAGTATGCCTTCGTCGTAACTTATGCCATCACCGTGGAAGAGATTATCGGCAAAATCGCCCTCATATGCGATGCGGCCTTCCTCGTCGTATTCCTTACCCACGCCCGTCAGCGCGCCGTCTTCGAGGTCACCCTCGCGAAGCGGCTGGGATTTTTCCTCATCGTAGTA
>CAYJPI010000198.1:0-5255 GCA_964372005.1 uncultured Oscillospiraceae bacterium
CGAAAGCAGCGTTTACAAAACTTCGTTTTCCAAGTATGCAACGGCATATCAAACATATTTTTTGCCGCAATTTGTGGGCGACTTGGGGAGGGTCTCAAATGCTTAACGGATTATTCGGTAGTGTTTTTGATATGACCGCCACGATGAATATAGATGTAGTAGATTTCTTGATTTGTATGGTTACGGCGATCGCCTTGGGTATGTTTATGGCAAAGATGTATGCGCTTAAAACGAAAAGCACGAAAAGTTTCGTTGTAACATTGGCATTACTACCTCTTGCTGTATCGATGGTCATTATCATGGTTAACGGAAATATCGGAGCAGGCGTTGCGGTAGCCGGTGCATTTAGTTTGGTTCGGTTTCGCTCTGTTCCCGGCACTGCAAAGGAAATTGTGGCGATTTTCACGGCGATGTGCACGGGGCTTACTATCGGTATGGGTTATATTGGATTTGCGGCACTGTTTAGTGTTGTCGCTTGTTTGTTTGCATTTTTATTGAATACTTCAAACTTTGGGGAGAAAGAAAATAACGCAAACCGTACACTACAAATAACGATCCCCGAAAGTCTCAACTACACTGATGTCTTTGATGATATTTTTAAGACCTTCACGGTGGAATCGAAGTTGATATCGGCAAAAACAACCAATATGGGGAGTTTATTTAAGCTTAGCTATGAGATAGAACTCATAGACGAAAAAGAAGAAAAATTACTCATTGACGAATTAAGATGCCGAAACGGTAATCTTGAAATCATCATACGCAAGCAAGAATTATTTATTAACGGACTATAGGAGGTAAAAATGAAAAACAGTTGGTAATTTTAGCATTGGGTTTGGCGCTTGCGCTCGCAGGATGTTCTGCTACGGGGGAGGAGATTTCCGGCGACGGCATGTCTTTTTCGGGTGTGGAAGATTTAGGGGAAAGTATAACCTTTTCAGATGGAGAAGATATATTCATAACCGAGAGCGGAGTATATGAGTTTGCGGGCGATTATAAAGACAGCATCGTAACGGTGAATGTAAATAAAGACGCGGATGACGGCACAGTTTATCTCGTACTTAACGGTGCAAATATCACAAGCGAGATCGAAACGCCTATAAACATCATCGAAGCCAAAGAAGTTGCAATCGTTCTTGAAGGCGAAAATACCATAAACCAAGGTCAAATCACGACCACGGATGAAGAATTTCCTTCTGCCGCTATCTACTCTAAGGCGGACACCGTAATAACCGGGGATGGAAGCTTAACGGTGACAACAGCATACAAAGACGGAATCAACAGCCGCGATGAACTGATTATCGAAAGCGGAAACATCATCGTAAATGCGGTGGAGGATGGAATTGCTGGCAAAGACTTGCTTGAGATTAAAGAAGCTATTATCACGGTGGATGCAGGCAAGGACGGGCTTAAATCATCAAATGCCGAAGATCCCGAAAAAGGGAATATAATGATCACAAGCGGAACATTTAACATCATGGCAGGGAACGATGCTATAAGCTCCGATAATGCTTTGCAAATCGATGCAGGAGACTTTGAACTATACTCCGGCGGTGGATTCGTTGAGGTCATAAAAACGGCAGGAGCAACGAGCGGTGGCATGAGTGGGGGCGCAGGCGGTGGTATGGGCAGCGGCGGTACCGGCGGCATGGTTGGGATGAATGAAGGCGCACCCGATGCCGTTGATGAGAACTCCATGCCTGTTGATGAGGATGAGTTGACGCTCGATGAAAGCATGAAGACGCTCAAAGCGGTTAATAATATTATTATAAATGGCGGCACTTTTAAGATTTTAGCATATGAAGATGCCGTGCACTCCGATGGAGATATCCTCATAAATAGTGGGAATTTTGAAATAACGGCCGGTGACGATGCCGTTCATGCAGAAAAAGATCTCATTATAAATGATGGAACTATAGACGTTCTCGATTGTTATGAGGGCATTGAAGCGCAGATGCTTATCGAAGTAAATGGTGGCTACATTAACGTAAATTCAAATGATGATTGTTTTAATGCAAGCGATAATTCAAATGGAACGATACGGATAAATGCAGGCGAAATCATAATCCGCTTTTATGGGCAAGGTGCGGATGGTTTTGATACCAATCATTATTTAGAGCAAACAGGCGGTAGTATTACAATTCTAAATGAAGATTTGGGAAACAACAAAACCGGAGCGTTTTGTATAAGAGGTACGATGTCAATTTTAGGTGGTACAATAACGGATAGCAATGGTGATCCTGTCGACATGACAAACTTTGGGATGGGCGTAGGCGCGGAAGACAAGGCCGGTGGCCAAGGCAGTGGAACTATGCCGGGTGGTGGCCAAGGAGGCGGAATGATGCCCGGCGGTGGCCAAGGTGGCGGAATGGTATCGGGCGGCGGTGGAACTACGCGAAATGCTCAGGGGGAATTTGGAGGTGTGGGAAGTTGATTTCTCACAGTGAACACCTGACACAACATTGACATCCATTTCACCTTTGGATTACTCATCTTTTTGGTAAACTAAGCACATCAAAGGAAAACAGAAACCTTTGAAAAAAATAAAAGAACGCTTGAATAGCAGGCAAGGAAAGGACGGAAAAGTATGAAAAAGTTGGTTTGTGGAGTTTTAGCGGGAGTTATGGTTTTGAGCATGGGCGCGACGGCATTTGCGGCATCGGAGGATGCGGACAAGAATTTCACCGGTAACTTGGGAGGGCGAGCGGGAGGCAACCTCGAGGAAAAAGCCGCGGAAGCCGGGCTTACGATAGAGGAGTATATCGAACAGATGGGCATTGAGTTCGGCGGCAAAATGTCCGGTGGTCAAGGCATGAAGGGCTTAGGTGGCGGCAATCTTGAGGAAAAGGCGGCCGAGGCAGGATTGACTGTTGAGGAGTACCTTGAGCAAAACGGCATGGGTAAGAATGGTAACGGCGAAGGCGAGGGCATTCCGGGTGGAAATATCGAGGAGAAGGCCGCTGAAATGGGATTGACTGTTGAAGAATATCAAGCGCAAAAGCAAGCTGAACGTGAAGCGGTGATAGAGGAAAAAGCCGCAGAAGCCGGCATGACAGTTGAAGAATATCTTGAGCAGATGAAAGAAAATCATCCGGGAGCGGGTCGCCGCTCGGGTAGTGACGAATAAGTAAGTCCTATGGCAAGCCGAAGCTGAAATATTGCTTCGGCTTGCAATCGCTCACGATTTCATCATATATTGAAACTATTATAATGTAAAATAATGCGCGCGAGGTGGTTTGATGAAAAAGATATACATTGCCGAGGATGACAAGAACATACTCGATATTTTGGTTACACATTTAGAGCAAAACGGGTATGAAGCGAAGGGCTTTGCGGATGGCAACAGCCTGCTTACGGCATACAAAAAACTGCCTTGCGACCTCATCATCACGGATATCATGATGCCCAAAATGAACGGCTATGATCTTTGCAAGGAAATTCGCAAGTCGAGCATGATTCCGCTGATCATGATATCGGCAAATAATGATGATGTCGACCGAATATTGGGCCTTGAGCTCGGAAGTGATGACTATATCGGCAAGCCCATCAACCTTCGCGAATTGACGGTGAAGGTGAAAAACGCGCTAATCCGCATGGATGCACTCGGCGTGGCCGAAGAGGATAATTCCGTGCTATCACACTTGGATTTGACATTGAACACGCAGGCGCGAACCATCCATATTGACGGCAATCCCTTCGATGTGACGGTGAAGGAATTCGACCTTCTTGAGCTATTCCTAAAAAATAAAAACAGAGCCTTTTCCAGAGAAAACATCATTCGCTATGTTTGGCAATATGATTTCGACGGCGATGCAAGGCAGGTGGATCAGCTCATCAAGCGGCTTCGCAAAAAAATGCTACTTGTCAATTCCGAGTGCGAAATAAAGACGGTGTGGGGGTTCGGCTATAAAATTGGGGGCGAGGATGAAGCGTAAAATCACCATCCGTCTCATTATAACCAATCTCTCTATATTGATAGCGGCACTTCTGTGCTTTTATGCGGTTTCTGTTTACAATCTTAACACGCAGGCGAGGGAGCAAGCCGAGCAACAAATTATCGCCGAAAGCAGTACGATTTCCGAGCGGACGAAGAACATGCAGGATGTTATACGAAACATTAGAGCAAGTCAAGCGCCAAACATCGGCCCGCCCGGAAACGCACCGCTTCACCATGAACCATATATTTTTCCAAGCCAAAATGATGAGGTGAGCTTGCATATATTATGCGAATATGATGATTTGACGGGAGAACTTGTGTTCCCCGAAGAAGGCGTCATCATGAAGCGCATAAATATCGACGAGCAGGCCGAAATGCAAATATCCGGGCTAACGACATCCATCCCGGATACTGTGACGATTGGCGGCGAAAGATACCTCGCGCTCGTATCGCCCATGCAGGATGAAGAAGGGGAAATCGCGGTCGTTTCGCTTCTCGCAATGAACAGCGTGAATGCGCTCACGGTGTCGAACATCGTGTCGTTTGGCATTGCTTTTGCGATACTCATTGCGGCCGCATTTGTGCTCATTTATTGGCAAGCCATGAAAATTACAGCGCCACTCAAAATGCTGACAGTACGGTCGAAACGTTACGCAAACAGAGATTATTCCGAGCCATTCGTTGTAAACACGGGTGATGAAATCGAAAGTCTGTCGTATAGCATCCAAATGATGGTGGAGAGTATCATCGCGCATGAGAAATCGCAAACCGCACTGTTTCGCAATCTCTCACACGAGTTAAAAACACCGCTCACAGCCATCAGTGGATATGCACAAAATATACAAAACGGTTATTACGAGAACACAAATGTGCCACTCAAAATCATCCAAGAGGAGTGCGGCCGCATACGCGATATTCTCGATAATCTCATTTTCTTAAGCAAAATGACAGCCATGTCGAGCCGTTCACCTTCGCCCCGCACGACATCACCAAGATTGTGACGAGTTCCGTTGAAAAGGTCGAGTCCATCGCAATCGTCAACGACATCGACATTCACTACGAGCCGCCCGGCGAAATCATCATTGCGTGCGATGCACAAAAGCTTGTGCGTGCGTTCATCAATGTGCTGTCAAACGCGCTAAAGCACACCGAGGATTGCATCGAAATTGCGATAAACGAGCATGAAGATGTGTTGACCATAACCATAACCGATAACGGTGACGGCTTCACCGCCGAAAAACTCGAGAAGCTGTTCATCACCGCAACGGGCGAAAGCACGGACGGAAATGGCATCGGCCTACTTATCGTACACGAAATCATC
>CAYJPI010000199.1:0-5244 GCA_964372005.1 uncultured Oscillospiraceae bacterium
TGTGCTGTTCTTGCAAATGGTGTACATTCATATTACATAGTCAACTCGAAAAGGCATAAATGCATGAAATAACATATAGCAAGGGGTAGCAATATGGCTGATATTCGTATAAACAAGAAGAAACTCTCAAGTATCGCAGTGGAAAGAATGATGAATAAGATTAGAACCGGCGAATGGACGCAGGGCACACAATTACCGTCGGAAAGAAAACTCTCGGATGAACTTGGAGTAAGTAGAACGGTAATAAGGGAGGCTTTGCAAACACTCAAGGAAATGGGGATTTTAGATGTGCAAAATGGAATAAACATCATACATCCCATTACCTTTGATGGAGTTCTGTCTCAAATCATGCAACAATTCATGCCGAGCAAAAAAACTACAGCTGAACTCATGGAGGTTCGCATGTTGCTGGAGGATTACTGCGTAAAGAAAGCCGTTGCCAGTGCGGATGAGCCTGCAATTTCTCGCATGCAAAAAGCGATTAACCTTATGCAGTCCATGCTCGAAAAGGGGAAAATCGGCTACGAGTACGAAACGGCCTTTCACACGGAACTACTTCGCGCGGCAAATAACGGTGTGTTATCAAGCATATACTCAATTTGCGGGGATATGATGAATAGCTCGGCTAGGGCATCACTCATGGCGGCCGCAAGCTCCGGAAAAGAAATAACGGCTGTAAAAGAGCACCAAGGAATTCTTGATGCTATCTGTGCGCGCGATGAGTCGCTGGCGCGCGAACGCATGAATAAGCATCTGTCGATGGCAAGGGATAATCTAATAGCATCACAAGAGGATGATTGCTAGCAAACAAAAAAGTAACAAAACGCAAAGTGTGATATATACATTTTTTACCGAAACAATTCATTCGTGAATCGTTTCGTCTTTTGTTTTGTAATTATATATTTTAATAGAAAAATATAATGCTTGTATTTTTTCAGTATTTAAACAGCATCAAAAACTTTGATATATATTTGACATTTTTTATTTTTAAAATGGTTATTGACAGAACAGCAGTTGCGATGTTATACTTCAAGCACGGAACAGATAAAACCATAAAAAACGCCTAAATATCTAAGAAGTTCAAACAGTTTTGGTTTTATAAAAACCAATTAAGCGGTATAATTACACACCTTCGAGCCCAATGAATTTATGATTTAGACTTAAAACACTCTCAACGAAGGCATTGTGTTCTTTATATTGGCGATAGTCTTGAAAACCATATCACAAAGTACTATTATAAGCATCGTATGTAAAGCAAGAGAAAAATCAAACCGAAGGAGGAATGCTATGAACGACAGTTTAATAAACCGCGTTGCTGTGGTAACAGGAGGCGGTGGCGGAATTGGGAGTGCCAGTGCAAAAATACTTGCTTCCTATGGCGCAAATGTTGTTGTCGCCGATGTAAACATCGACGCGGCAAAAGCGGTAGCTACTGAAATCTGCAATGATGGTGGTGTAGCTGTAGGAATGGCTGTAAACTTGATGAGCAAAGATTCCGTAGAAGAGCTAATGGCATGCGCCGAAGCGCAATACGGATCCATTGACATCCTCATCAATGCGGCAGGTATTCTAAGCGGTGTTTCGATACCTGAGATTTCTGTAGAGCAATGGGATACAATGTTAGATATAAATCTTCGTGGCGTTCACTTTTCTATGCAGGCGGTTCTTCCATACATGAAAAAAAGAAATTCCGGTGCAATCGTTAGTGTTACATCGCAGGCCGGGCAGGTCGGAGGATGGTTAAGCAGCGTTGCTTACTCAGCATCCAAAGGCGGCATGCTGGCTATCACAAAGGCTTATGCAAGGCATGCTGGCCCGTTTGGGATACGCGTGAACGATGTAGCCCCCGGGCTAATTGCAACGGATATGACCGCCAAGCGTGGTGATAAGCCCGAAGGAATCCCCGTGGGACGCTTAGGTACGGCACAGGATGTTGCAAACGCCGTATATTTTCTTGCAAGCGACTTATCTTCATTTATAACAGGAACAACAATAGATGTTAACGGTGGGCAGTTCATGCGATCCTAAAACTGCATCGGCGTATAGAGTTTAAACTACAAATAAAAAATAGAATAGAGGAAAATAATCATGAAAAAGTTGATTTCTTTGGCAATGGCTACACTAGTCTCCTTAAGCTTACTAAGCGCTTGCGCACCTGCCGCACCTGAAGCTCCCGCAGAAGACCCGGCCGCCGAAGCCCCTGCTTCAAGCGTTGTAACGGATGCGGTTACGGATGCTATCGCATCGGCCGGCGACCTACCCGATGCTTCCGGTGATGATAAGGTAACTATCATTTTCTCGGGCGCATCCACACAATCGGCTAATGAATCCGAGGATGTTTTCAAGCAGGTGGTAGAGGAACTTTCCGGCGGATCTATCGTTATTGATTGGCATCCTTTCAACGAACTGGGCGGCGACCTTGATGGTGTTACAAACGTACAATTCGGCGATATAGGTATGGCGATTTCATCCCCTGCGCCCCTTACCACAATGATGCCTAACATGAGCATATTCGATGCGTATTACCTCATCAACACACAGGATCAAGCATATTCAGTTATGGATGGCACGATCGGCGAAACAATCAACGCGAATGCAGAAGCAATCGGCCTTAAAATTGTTGCATGGTGCGAAAATGGCTGGCGCAACCTTACCTCAAATAAAGATGTGGGCACTATAGCAGACCTTGACGGATTAAAGGTTCGTACAATGGAAAACGCACTTCAGATGGCTTCGTGGAAGGCACTCGGAGCAAACCCGACCCCCATGTCGTTCGGCGAAGTTTATACAGCACTCCAGCAGGGAACCATCGAAGGACAGGAAAACCCCATTGGACTTATCGATTCTTCCAGCTTCATGGAGATACAAGATTACCTCGTTCTTTCCAAGCACGTTTACACTCCTTTGCCGTGGTTCATCAACCTTGATCTTTACAACTCGATGACCGACAGCCAAAAGGCAGTATTCGATTATGCAGCACAGTATGCAGAAACCTTCCAGCGTGAGCGCAACATCGAGCTTGAAGGCGAAATCCTTGCAAAGTTCGAAGCAGAAGGTAAGAACATAGTTGCTCTTGATGAAGCCACCGTTGCAAGCTTTACGGAAACCATCCAAGCTGCCGGCGTATACGATGAAGTGAAGGCAGCGATGACGAATCCGGAACTTCTCGATACATTGATACAGTAACTTAACCTATGCTACTCCCGTGCAGCCCTATCCTTTGCACGGGAGTAACACTAAAGGGATAATTGCAAATCTACTAAAGAAAGACGGGGGGGAGGTTTTGAAAAAAACTCTTCGTTGGCTTGATGAAAATTTCGAGTGCACAATTTGTATGGTTTTGTTATGCGTATTTACAACAGTGCTAATGCTACAGGTTGTGATGCGCCGTGTATTTAACAACTCTCTATCATGGACTGAAGAACTCGCGAGATATCTTTTCATTTGGCTTGTATTCATAGGTATTAGCTACGGAGCAAAACAGATGAAACATCTCAAAATTGATGTATTCCTAAAAATATTTCCCCAAAAAGCACGACCGATTGTTGTAATTATAGCGGATATTGCAGTGCTCATATTTGCTGCTATTGTTGTATATGCCGCCTATAGCACTGTTTTAAAGTATTTCTCCGTTGGCACGGCGTCAGCCGCAATGAATATTCCGCTCTGGGTAGTTCATGCGGCACCTATTGTAGGATATTCGTTAACATTTATTCGCCAGACACAAGCTATAGCCTATCGTGTTAAGGCCTATCAATCCGGTGACTTGGCATCGTTTGAAGCCGAGGAAGAATTCCCCGTTCCTGATGGGGATATGAAAGATGAGGTGAATGACTGATGCCGATTGAAGGTTGGGTTTTATTTATCGGTTTGGTTGTATTCCTGGTTATGAATATACCCGTGGGATTTGCCATAGGCCTTGCAACGCTTTGCGCGATCGTGGCGGGCGGAACACAGAGTATCGGCTACTTAAGCCAAACGATGGTATCGGGTTGCGACTCATTCCCGATATTAGCTGTGCCGTTATTCATTTTGGCAGGCGAGCTGATGGGAAGTGGCGGTATATCAAAACGAATACTAAACGTTTGCAACGCCTTTTTCGGCCGTTTTTACGGCGGCCTTGCAATCTGCGCAGTAGTATTTTGCATGTTTTTTGCGGCTGTATCGGGCTCGGGCCCGGCAACGGTTGCGGCAGTAGGCGCAATGGTTGTTCCCACCATGTTGAAGGAAGGTTACAGTAAATCATTCTCCCTTGCGCTCGTTGCATGCGCGGGTAGCATCGGCGTTATAATTCCGCCAAGCATACCAATGGTTTTCTACGGAACCTCTACAGGATCGGATATTGGAAGCCTCTTCATGGCAGGCATGTTGCCCGGTATTATGATTGGGCTTACCCTGATACTCTTTTGTTATATCTATAGCAAGAAGAAGGGTTGGAAGAACGATAGCAAGAAGTTTTCTTGGAGAGTCGCAGGGCGTACACTTTGGGATGGGAAGTTTGCTTTATTAAACCCTGTGATTATCCTAGGCGGAATTTACTCGGGATTCTTCACACCTACCGAAGCTGCAGCGGTTGCTTGCTTCTATGCACTGTTTTGCGGCACGGTTTTGCACAAAGAGCTTGACCTAAAGAAAATCCTCACAACTCTTAAAGGCGCTGTATCTACCACGGGTACAACTATGCTCATCGTGGGTTGCGCAACGGCGTTTGCTAAGATATTAAGCATCACCGGTATACCTTCGGATATTGCAAATGCAATCGCAGGCGCATCAAGCAGTGCAATTGTGGTTCTGTTGCTGATAAATCTACTGTTATTATTGGTTGGTTGCTTTATGGACACTACACCGGCGATGCTCATACTTGCTCCGATACTTATGCCCGTGGCAGTTTCGTTCGGACTAGATCCGGTACATTTTGGCATAATCATGGTTGTTAACTTAGCGATTGGCTTTATTACGCCGCCGCTTGGCATCAATTTGTTTGTTGCCGCTCGTGTTGGTGATGAGGCGCTTGAAACCGTAGTTCGAGGGATAATACCGTTTATAGCCATAATGATAATCAATCTATTGCTAATTACGTTTATACCTGATATATCGATGGCGCTTGTAAGACTATTGTCATAGCATTATATCACTTTCAATTTACATTATACTTAATTGAAACACCCGGAATCTTCGGATTCCGGGTGAAGGATTTTCGACGAGCGTAGGTTTGAGATAAAGTCAAGTTAAATGTGTCGGGGG
>CAYJPI010000200.1:0-5218 GCA_964372005.1 uncultured Oscillospiraceae bacterium
CCGTGAAGCGGTTCAGATAAAGGGGTCAAGGGGATGAAATCCCCTTGCAGGGGTTTTAGCGTCCCCTAACGTACCAATCGTCCACTATACTACATGTATTTGTCGAGCATCTTGGTTAGCTCGTTCTTGGGCTTTGCGCCGACTGCCTGCTCGACGATTTCTCCGTTCTTGAAGAAAATCAAAGTTGGGATGGTCATGACAGAGAAGCGCTGTGCAAGCGGGCCGTTCTCATCAACATCGACCTTTGCGATGATTGCTTTGCCTGCATATTCATCGGCAACCTGTTCGATGATGGGGCCGATCATGCGGCAAGGTCCGCACCAAGACGCCCAGAAGTCCACGAGCACAGGTTTATCGCCGGCGGACGCGATTACTCCATCAAATTCTTTCTCCGTTAAATGCATTACATTTTCAGCCATTTTCATTACCTCTTTCTTCCCGTTTTAGTTCAGTTTCACCGGTTACGTAAGAAACCATACACGGTCTGTATTTTGTCTTCCTTGCAAAACGCGGTTCCAATCTCCTGAGAACCATATATGCTAAAGCCGCACCGAGTATCCCGGCAACGGCGCCGATTGCATCATTCACCAACGAACCGAGCATAACACCTGCAAGCAGGAACGCGAGCGGAAAAACATATGCCCACAGCGTCGCTTGCAAAAAGCTCCTTGCATGGAGTTCGATCTCTACAAAATCATCCACGCCTGCCTTTAATGTGTTCACAACCTGTACTTCGGATTCATCCGAGCCGATCCTCATGCATCCGCCACAATGTTCACACATCTTTGAACGCGTAAACCTGAGCGTTGCCATTCGTCCTTGTACGCTTACAACCTTAGCAATTTGTAACATCAAGCTCTCCTTATGTACAATAATACCACCGTTTCGGGAAAATAAACAATTATCCCCTCGCAAGCGAATTTTCGGCTCCCTTGCAAGGGGTGTTTTTACAGCAATGCTATATTTTATTCGGGGATGTCGGTTTTGATGTGCAATTCATTAAGCTGCTTATCTTCAACCGTTGACGGGGCATCGGTCATCACGCAGGAAGCCGTTTGCACCTTCGGGAAAGCGATAACATCGCGGATGCTCGCCGCGTTCGTAAGAAGCATTGCAAGACGGTCGAGGCCGTACGCGATTCCGCCATGAGGAGGCACGCCATACTTGAATGCGCCGAGAAGGAAGCCGAAGTTCTCCCACGCCTGCTCCTTCGTGAAACCGAGCATGGTGAACATCTTTTCTTGGAGCTCGGGCGAGTGGATACGAATCGAACCGCCACCAAGCTCTGTTCCGTTTAGCACGATATCATACGCCTTTGCACGCACGGATGCCGGGTCGGTGTCGAGCTTGTCAAGATCCTCGTCCATCGGGCAGGTGAATGGATGGTGAACCGCTGTGAAGCGCTTTGCTTCCTCATCCCACTCGAACTGCGGGAACTCGGTAACCCAAAGAAGGTCGAAGCGTTCCTCGTCGATAAGATCCATGCGCTTTGCAAGCTCGAGGCGAAGCGCGCCTAGCGACTGGTACACGACGGAGTTCTTGTCGGCCATGAAGAACACGATATCGCCGACCTCTGCGCCCACGCGCTCCAAGATCGCGTTAACATCCTCTTCGGATAGGAACTTCGTGATGGGGGACTGCAAGCCCTCTTCCTTCACGCTGATGTATGCAAGACCCTTAGCGCGGTAAATCTTAACGAACTCGCCGAGCGCATCAAGGTCGCGGCGTGCAAGGTGCGCCTGTGCGCCCTTGGCGTTTATGCATCTAACGCTTCCGCCGCCGGCAACAGCGCCGGTGAACACCTTGAAGCCACTGTCTTTAACGATGTCGGATATATCTACAAGCTCAAGGCCGAATCGGGTATCGGGCTTATCAGAGCCGAAACGATCCATCGCCTCCTGCCATGTTAGGCGCGGTATCGGCAAAGGAAGGTCAAGGTTCAATACTTCCCTGAACACTTCTTTCATGAAACCTTCGTTCACGGCCATAACATCCTCGGCCTCGACGAACGACATCTCAAGGTCGATCTGTGTGAACTCGGGCTGACGGTCGGCGCGAAGATCCTCGTCGCGGAAGCAACGGGCGATCTGGATATAGCGATCATAACCCGAGAGCATGAGAAGCTGCTTGTAGATCTGCGGGCTCTGGGGGAGCGCGTAGAATGCGCCGGGATGCACACGGCTCGGCACGAGATAGTCGCGCGCGCCTTCGGGAGTGGATTTGCCGAGCATCGGCGTTTCGATCTCGAGGAAGCCCTGCTCGTCGAAGTATTTATGCGTGATCGCCGATAGCTTGTGGCGAAGCATCAAGTTGCGTTGCATCTCAGGGCGGCGCAGGTCGAGATAACGATACTTGAGGCGCGTTTGCTCGTTTGTCTTGATATCGTCGCTTATCTCGATAGGCGGTGTTTCGGACTTTGAAAGTATCTTGAACTCGCTCACCTTAAGCTCGTACTCACCCGTTTGCATGCGCGGATTCACAAGCTCCGGCGCGCGCAAGGATAAAGTACCCTTCGCCGCGAGAACAAACTCCGAGCGGATGCTCTCCGCCTTCTCGAACTCAGCCTTGTCAAAAGCTTCAAGGTCGAACACGATCTGGAGCAAACCCGATCTGTCCCTCAAGTCAACGAAGATGAGCGAGCCATGGTCGCGGCGGACATTCGTCCAGCCCATAACGATCATCTCACTTCCAACATCCGCCTTGCTTATCTCCGCACACCTGTGCGTTCTCTTCCAACCCTGCAATAATTCAGCCATTTCTATTCTACCTTCCTTTTGTTTGTCGTTCATTTTTCTCGGGGGCTTTTCGGGGGACTCCGTCCCCCGAAAAGCCCCTGTAAGGGGATTTCATCCCCTTAACCCCTTTTCGCGGCCGCCCTGCGGCCTTAAGGGAATTTTGTTTTTTCGCTTCTACTCAAGCTATGCTTAGATGCCATCTTCACACGCCTTAGCGCCATAGCCATCGGCGCTAAGGCGAAAACGAGCAACTCAAAACCATCACCTTCAAACCGTGAAGCGGTTTGAAATAAAGGGTACATAGGGACAACGTCCCTATGCAGGGGTTTTAGGGGACAGAGTCCCCTATCGTCCCACATAACCTCTCGTCTATTTCATCGCCAAAGCGATGGCCTCCGCGTCGATGCGCACCTCTTGCTCCTCGCTCTTGTTCATGTCCTTAAGCTTGGCAATGCCCTGCTCAATCTCGGAATCACCGATGGTGAGAACATGGGGCACGCCGAGCTTACCGGCATACTTGAATTGGGCTTTGAGGCTGCGCCCGATATGATCGCACTCGACCTTGATGTTCTGCTTGCGCAACTGATACGCAAGCTTGAATCCTTCTAGCCTGGCCGCCTCGCCCATGGTCGCGATATAAATATCATACCTGCGCGGCTCCGGTATCTCAACGCCCTGATTCTCGGCGACAAGCAGCAATCTCTCCATGCCAAGCCCGAAACCGACGCCGGGCATATCGGGTCCGCCGAGCTGCTTTAGTAGCCCATTATAGCGTCCGCCGCCGCAAACGGTACCCTGCGCTCCGATATGTGTGGATATAATCTCGAACACGGTACGCGTGTAGTAGTCAAGCCCGCGCACGATGAATGGGTCGATATGGTATTCAACGTCCATCGCTTTGAGGCATCCTTCAAACTCAGCCATGTGGTCTTTACATTCACCGCAAAGATGCTCTATCATCACGGGCGCATCCGCAACGATTTTTTTGCAGCTTTCAACCTTGCAATCAAGCACGCGAAGCGGATTCTTATCTATACGAGTCCTGCATGTTTCGCAAAGGTTGGATGCATTCTCGCCCAGAAAGCTAATGATCGCCTCATGATACTTGGGTCTGCACTCGGGGCATCCGATCGAATTGATATGCACTGTGAGCGCTTTTACTCCTACACGCTCAAATAGCTCGAGCGCAATGGCCACGCACTCGGCATCGGCGCTCGCCTTGTGCGCTCCGAATACCTCAATGCCGAACTGATGATGCTCGCGAAGCCTACCTGCCTGCGGCTTTTCATAGCGGAACACGGGGCAGTAAAGATAATACATCTTGGTGGGCTGTGCATCGCTCCCCATTCCGTGCTCTGCAAACATGCGCGCAAAGCCGGCTGTTCCTTCGGGCTTGAGTGTGATTGAACGGCCGCCCTTATCATCAAATGTGTACATCTCCTTTTGCACAACATCGGTGGTGTCACCTATGCCGCGAAGGAATACCTCCGTGTGCTCGAACACGGGCGTTCTCGCCTCGAGAAATCCATGCTTCGCGCATACATCGCGCGCGATGCTCTCAATGAACTGCCACTTGTAACTTTCCTGTGGGACAATGTCCCTCGTGCCCTTGGGCGCTTGCATCTGCATTTATAATCCTCCAAATGAAACAAATAAGGCCTCCCCGTCTTACATAGCGCATGATGCATAACATTCGTCATGCAAAGCGACTACATAAGGGACGAGAGACCCGCGGTGCCACCCTTATTAGGCCATTTCGGCCTCACTTTTTTTGCCATTAACGCCGGCTTGCGTTCTCGCCTACATCAGGGTTCCCCCCGCTTCGACGAAACAGCTCCCGGGAGTTCTTCGCTTAAGGTGCCCTCGCAATACGATTTTCAGCCATGATCGCATCTCTCTTTGTGCGCGCTTTTCCCTGCTACTCGCCCGTTCTTCGCCATTTTTTCCGATACTGGCATTATAACCATTTTAGGTGATTTTGTCAATCAAATGAAATATTGACTTTATTCCCTAACTCTTTGTATAATTGTAAGGTGAGTTGGAAGAGAATAGTCGTTATAAGAATAAAAAAACTCAAGGAGAAGAAGATGTATCAGATTATAACCAAACGCCCCCTACACGAAACGGTTTCTTTGATGATCGTAAAAGCCCCACAAGTTGCCCGCAAGGCACAGCCCGGCCAGTTCATCATTTTGCGCATCGATGAGCAGGGCGAACGCATCCCCCTCACAATCGCAGGTTTCGATCGCGAAGCGGGAACGATCACCATCATCTACCAAAAGGTCGGTGCGACCACAAAACGACTTGATACCTTGAACGAAGGCGACTTCCTTCTCGATTTCGTAGGCCCTCTCGGCGTGGCAAGCGACCTTGAGAACAAGGAAGGCAAGAAAATTGCGGTAATCGGCGGCGGCCTTGGTATCGCTATCGCGTACCCGCAAGCGAAGGCTTTGCATGAAGCCGGTGCGAATGTGGATGTTATC
>CAYJPI010000201.1:0-5216 GCA_964372005.1 uncultured Oscillospiraceae bacterium
CCCTCGACAACCGGTCCGCGCCTTCTTTATACCCATTCACCTTCGATACAAACTCAGCAAGTTCATACCTTAATCCGCTGCCCATGAAATCTGTCTTATAAACTTGATTATCCCTGGAGTCCTCAAAGCAAACCTCGAACTCCTTCATAAGCCACCACGGCGACTTCGCTAAAATGTAGCCCTGCGTACCGGAAATCAGCAATTGCCCGTCCGATTTTATGCCAAGCCCCGTCTTGGACGTTGCGAAGCCATTTTCATAGGTGAAATACGCCTTGGTGTAGATGTCCACGCCGTTATCCGCTTTCATGCTATGGAAGCTCACGTCCTTAAAATTTGCCCCCATGAGCTTAATTATCGCCATGAGATTGTAACTTGCAAGCTCTGTAAAGCTCCCACCATACTTAATATCGACAAGTTCGCGCAATTCTTTAGTGTGCGGAAGCTTTGTAAAGCAAGCCTCTACATCGCGAACCTTACCTATGACGCCGCTTCTGATGATCCCAAGCATCTGCACAAAGCCCGGGGCGTAGGCTATTTTTATCGCCTCCATGAGCACACAACCGACGCTTTCGGCCAACTCAAAGGCTGACCGTGCTTGCTGTTTGCTCAAAACCATTGGCTTCTCGCATATGACATGCTTTTTCGCCTCGAGTGACTTCACAATATAGTCGTAATGCGTTTCGTGCGGAGATGCAATGTACACGGCATCAACCTTACTTAAAAACTCATTGAAGTCATCGGTCCCGTCAATTAGATGCTTTTCGGAGAATCGCTGTGCGCTCGATGCGTTTGGGTTATATACACAGGTAGCTTCGATTCCACTTACATATTTTAGCTCGCTCATAAAACGGCCTGTGATCCTACCCGTCCCAATGACGCCTATGCGTATCAGCGGATATTTTTGAGTGCGAAGTTGCGTGCTCGAGATGTCCTTAGTGCGATCCAAATAGACAACCTCGCAATAATCGCTGAGGTAATCAAACTCGCCGATCCAGTCCGAACCTATGGCGAAGATGTCCACTTCATATTTTAGAATATCTTCGAGCTTTTGCCCGGCATGATCTTCGGTAATAACCTTGTCCGCAAAACCGCATTGCTCAACATGTTGGCATCGCGTCAGATGTGGCTCTATGATGTTGAGCTTCCCGCGAGTCTTATCATAATGGTCGGTGGTAACGCCAACGATAAGATGGTCTCCGAGAGCCCTCGCGCGCTCGAGTAGCTTAATATGCCCCTCATGCAACATGTCAAACGAGCCGTAGGTGATAACTTTTTTCATGTTTTCCCCTCTAATGCCAAACTAATTTTATTCACACATCCACAAACAACCTACTCACCGGATGAACCTTCCTCATCTCCATCGGCGGCAACTCCATATAATCCCCAAACTTAAAACTCAAATATCCGTGATAATCCTTTGCACATGGGAACTTGAAGCCTTCGAATTCGATTTCCGACAGCTCAACGTACCATTTTTTATAATAGCCATAGTATCCGTTATTCGGGGTGGGGAACGTGAGTATTCGAACCAACTCGGAAGGTTTGCGGTTGCTTTTTAACTTTAACCTTTCATATCGCGCTCGTACGCCTTGCTCCGACATGCGCGCCATGATTTTATACACAAGCCTCTTTAGAAGATTCTTTTCAGAGTACTTTCCAACCTCCGACCACATGAGCTTGCGAACATATGTGCACTTCAAATTATGTATTCGGCGCATAAACATGTTTTCAGGCACATTGTCAAGCGGGAATAAATCGATGAAAACGCCCTGCTCATACGGCATATGCTCTTGATTGAGCCGCACAAACTGCGTGCCCTTTCTCCTAAGTTTCCCATACCCCCACCGATAACCGGGTGTGTGTGCATTGTCCTGAAAATAGAACTTGTCCGTGTCCAAATTCGCTTGGCATACCTTAGCGAATTTGTCGTATTCTTCACGAAGAAACGCCACATCCGCATCATCATCCCAAGGAATGTAACCGCCATGGCGCACAGCTCCAAGTGTAGTGCCTGCAATTATACAGTAATTGATGTCGTGTGCCTTGCATAGCCTGTCTACTTCTTTTAGCAACTCAAGTTGAATCAACTGAATCTTTCTAAGCTGCTCTGTAGTTATATCAACTCGAGCCATATTATGCGGAATCTCCTCGGTTTTATCTATATGTTATCATGTTTTGTCTGTTTTTGCAATGTCATTTCGCGAACTACCCACCCCAACCTGATAATACAAAAACCCAAGCTCTCTCAAATGCTCATCATCATACTGATTTCGCCCGTCGAATATCACAGGAGCTTTTAATAACTTCTGCATCTCCTCAAAGTCCGGGCTACGGAACTCTTTCCACTCGGTGACTAAAATAAGCGCGTCCGCTCCCTTTAATGCTTCATACTTCGTATCGGCAAATTGAACGTTGGTGTTACTATCAAACACGCTTTCCGCAACTTTCATAGCTTGAGGATCATAAGCAACGACTCGTGCACCGGCACGCGTAAGCTCCCCAATAATCGTGACGGAGCTTGCTTGGCGCATATCGTCCGTTTCAGGCTTAAAGGCAAGGCCCCAAACGGCAAATGTATACTTACCTAAATCATCTCCATATGCTTTTTTTATGAGATTCACCATATAATGCTTCTGTTTCTCGTTGACATCGTCCACGGCGCGTAAAATCTTGCTCTCATAACCGACATCCGAGGCGAGCTTCATCAGCGCGGACACATCCTTCGGGAAGCAGCTGCCACCATACCCACATCCGGGATAGATGAACCGATATCCAATTCGGCTGTCACTACCGATTCCCTTGCGAACCATATTCACATTAGCACCAACTCGATCGCAAATATTCGCCATCTCATTGATGAAAGAAATCTTTGTGGCAAGCATAGCATTCGCCGCATATTTCGTCATCTCCGCACTCTTAACATCCATCTCGATGATTCTATCCGACTGCTTAATGAACGAGCCATAAAGCCTACGCATAATCTTAAACGACGCCTCATTATCAGCCCCGATTACAACTCTGTCGGGGCTCATGAAATCCTTGATCGCCACACCTTCCTTAAGAAATTCCGGGTTTGATATGATGTCAAAAGTGCAATCACTCTTACGCTCATCAAGCTCGCTTTGAATGACTTCGCGTACCTTTTCGGCCGTGCCCACGGGAACTGTGGACTTGTCAACGATAAACATATGCCCCGTCATATGCTTACCTATATCACGGGCAACATTAAGTACATGCTGCAAATCCGCGCTTCCATCCTCATCCATCGGAGTGCCAACTGCAATAAAGCAAAGCTTGCTGTGCGCAACCGCAAACTTTACATCCGTGGTGAAGGACAGTCTGTCCATATTATTGCTCATCATCTCTTCAAGACCGGGTTCGTATATGGGGCATTTGCCGCCTTGAATCATGTTGACCTTTTGTTCGTCCTTGTCCAAACAAACGACATCATTGCCCATCTCAGCAAAACACACCCCCGAGACAAGCCCAACATATCCGGTTCCGATTATTGTTATTTTCATTTGTACCTCTGTGGTGAATTGTTAGCGAACAATATCACCTCGTGTTTTGCAGCGGGTTGTACATCGACTAAGATACCGCTAACAAGCCTAACGGCGTCCCCACGCCAATGCATCGAGTATACCCTGTTCAACAGACATCTCCGTTTCCCACCCCAGCAACTCTCGCGCCCGTTCGCAACTCGCACACGCCCCTGCAACATCGCCTGCACGCCGACCCGATTCCTCCACGGCAACTTCATGGCCAAGGACACAGTTGAATGCGTGGACAAACTCCTTCACCGTTACGCCTTTTCCACTGCCAAGATTTATAGCATTGAATTCTTGGCCTTTTGAGAACGCATTCTCAAACCGCTCTACAGCTAACACATGCGCTCGAGCTAAATCCCAAACATGTACATAGTCGCGCAACCCGGTTCCGTCTCGAGTACCCCAATCTGTCCCCATGATTTTGAAGGATTTCTCCGTCCCTTTCGCTACACTCATCAACTTCCCCAATATGTGTGAGGGTTCGGAAATAAACGGGCCGGTTCTCATTTTTGGATCTGCACCTATTGGGTTGAAATACCTCAAAGCTATTCCCTTAAAGTATCCGGCGTTACAAAAATCTTCGAGAGCCATTTCCATGCAGAATTTTGTTCTTGCATACGGGCTACAAGGAGCAAGGGAACTCTGTTCGGTTACAATAACGTTATCGGGAGATTCGTACAGCGATGCTGAGCTTGAGAAAATCACTCCCTTAATGTTTTGTTTGTGGAGCAATTCAAAAAGTGTAATCGACTTACTCACATTTTCCATGTAATATAAATACGGATTTTCTACAGATTCGGGTATGATAATCCGCGCGGCAAAGTGAATGCAATACTCTATTTCCGGATGATCAATAAAAATCTTGCACAGTACACTTTCTTCGGAAATATCACCTTCATAGACTATTCTATCCTTAACAAATTCTCTACATCCAGTAACAAAAGAGTCAAGTATTATTGGAGTATGCCCGGCATCAATTAGTGCAGAGCATGTTGTAGAACCTATATATCCCGCGCCTCCGGTAACAAGTATCTTCATTTATCCTCCTAATGTTACAATTAAAGCAAGAAATAAGAAAGAACATGCGTAGACGACATATCTTCCCGTAACATTTATCGACATATATCTCAATAACTTAAGCCTTCAATCCCGCCTAACATAACCAAAACCCCTCATAATCCCCACAAATTAAACAAAAACCTACAAACACCAACATATTTCGTAAAATTTCCACTCTATACTTACCATGTATTACCATATAAAATTGACATCATAATAAAGAAAGTTAATAAATACAATGAATATAGGTAATAAAGTGCGTGTTTGCGTGCTGCAACCGAGGGCGCCTCCCTTTTGATGAGTATGGATTCCTATAACATCAACAAAAAGGAGAACAAAAATGAAAACAATAAACCTAAAACACTACTACCCTCACATAAAAGAAGATACATACATAGAACTCACAGACGAAATAGCACAGACCCTCGAAGCCTTTTCAAAAGCCGACCCTTCCTACCGACGGAAAATGCGGCGATACAAGGTTTGCACGCTTGAATCCGTGGAGTATTTAGCTAACGAAATGGACATGCGGCCTGAGGCGATTTGCGAGGAAAACGGCTTTGTCAACACTTTTTCGTACAGTTTTTTGTCGAACAGAAAGAAGATAGC
>CAYJPI010000202.1:0-5197 GCA_964372005.1 uncultured Oscillospiraceae bacterium
CCCTCGGCATCATTATTGTCAAGGTCGGGAGCGCGCTTATGCCAATCGCTTCTAAACGCCACGAAAGAACCTGCGGGGATCTTGCCGTGAATCGCTTCCCATTCCTTTATATCCTCGATGGTGAGCGCATAGTCCGAATCCTTCGCCACCGCATCGGATTTATCGATAACACAGATAGGGTACACCATCTCCTTGAGCGTGATCTGCTCTTGAGTGCGGCCATCCTTGATGAAATGTGCAGGCACATCTACATGCGTACCATACTGGCCGGGGGTGGTGTACTCGAGCACGCGCATGGGTGCTTGGTCAAGGTCGAACAGCACCTTCGACGGGAGCGGCGGGAAGCCGTACCAGTGCGGTGTTTCGGCGGACAGCTCATGCGTGAGCTCTACCCAGCGATACTTATCGCTCTTTAGGTCATTAAGTTGATTCCAAAGTTCGAGATTTGCCATTTTAATTGTTCCTCCCTTGCTTCTGTAAATTTAAGATAATTACTAACCTTATCATAATCTACAATACCATTTTAAGGAGGTTATTGTCAATCTCATACTCATAAAGCTCAACCTTCTTCACAGCCTTGCCTTACTCCGGACGGTATGTATCTAAATTCTTTTCTACTATGCCGAGCGCTCCTTGCGCAAAATCTCCCACTATAAACACCACATACCTGCCGTAAACCTCAAGTGTCGCACCTTCAACGAGCGCAAATTGATCCGGCAAGAACGCGCTCCACAATGCATGCAAATCGGATAGGCGGTTGCCCACGGCGGTTTTTATCTCGCCGGCCGCATCTTCGGTTGATGCCTCAATGATGGTTACCTCCGTCGCGCGGATATTGAGCAGTGCCACATTCGCATTGAAGGACACGACTTTGTCCATAGGCATGCCGCTGTAAAGCTTTTCAAAGGTCGCTTCGTCAAGCGATTGCATCGGGTCGAGTATATATGTGTCGGATATCTCTTCGTACACGGCATGTATATCCATATAATACTCCGGCGATGAACAGCCGACAATAGACATAATAATAAAAACAGCAACCACACATAATGTTCTCTTCATATAAATTCCTCCGCTTGCGGCGGATTTAACCGCCATGTAGTATACCCTCTATGTTGGCAATATACCGAAAAAATAATGCAAAAAACACGTGCATTTCCCCCTATCGTATGCTATACTGAACTTCAAGCGTATAGTTTTTAGAAATAATTCGCATGAAGGGAACAACTTCGTTGGGCGTGTTTTTACCGCAACTTACTTTGCGTATAAAAAAAGAAAAGGTATTTTTCGGCCCGGGCATCGCAAGCTTGCTCGAGTGCATCGAGAATGTCGATAATGTGCGCCGAGCGAGCGAAAGCATGGGGATTTCCTACTCCAAGGCATGGAAGATACTTCGCACCGCCGAGGACGAGCTTGGCATACTTCTCGTGGAAAGGCGACAGGGCGGCAAGGACGGCGGCCACGCCGGGCTAACTAAGCGTGGCAAGGCCCTTCTTACGGCATACCGCGCCTACGATGCCGATGTGCATGCATATGCAATCTCGGCACTGGATAAGCACTTTAACGCGATCGAGGAAGCTACAATATGAAAACATTGCTTGAAGGGGACAGCGGCGCAGGGAAAACCACATATGTGCTCGGGTACATGAAGGCAATGTCAAACAACTGCGCAGGCTTCATAAGTAGGCGCATTATCGATGAGCAAGGCCGTGCGATGGGTTTCTACCTTGATGAGCCAAGCGCGAGCGCGAACATCACTTTATGCGATGCTAAGAAGGCATGGGAACGTGTGTTTTTATATGGGCTACCGCCGCATAGGGATTTAACATTGGATGCACTTCGCCTCATCCCCGATATCGGCAAGTACGACCAACAAAATGACCTGTACGTGATGGACGAAGTGGGCGGCCTTGAGCTACTCATCCCATCTTTGCGGGATTTCCTTGAAGGAGTTTTTGAAAGTAACATCCCCTGCATAGGAACGATTAAAAGCAAAGAAAACCTCGAGCGCATGGCGAGAAACCTTGGCATGCCGGAGCTCATTCCGCTTGCACGGGAGTTTAAAACGCGTTTCATTAACCGCCACGGCGGTAAAATTATAAGAATAAACGGAGGAACAACAACATGAAGAAAATCATAGCGATGGCGCTGTCTCTGACGCTACTTTTATCAGTCGCGGCTTGTGCACCTGCGCAAGAACAGACGGAAGCGCCGGCGGTAGAGGCCTCGGCCGCCCCTGCCGAAGCAAGTGCAACCCCCGAGGCAACTCCAACGCCTGACCCCACGCCCGTTCCCACGATCGATCCCAATGCAGAGCCTTACATCACCATAGTTGACCATGCCGAGCGCACGGTTGAAATCCCCGTAAAAGCTGAGAGAATCGTTAGCGGATACTACATTTCATCATCCATACTAATCGCACTCGGGCTACAGGATAATCTTGTAGGCATAGAGGCAAAGGCTGACACACGCCCGATATACTCGCTCGTCGGTTCAGACCTGCTTTCGCTCCCCAATGTCGGTACAGCGAAGGAGTTTAACCTCGAGGGTGCAATCGCGCTCGAACCCCAGCTCGTTGTACTACCCATGAGCTTGAAGGATGTTGCAAATACTCTTACTGACGAATTTTCCATACCTACCATAGTTATCAACCCCGAAAGCCAGTTGCTTTTGAACGAGTCGATATTGATGATCGCAGCGGCTACCGGCACAGGTGATATCGGCGAATCGCTCATCACAACATCGGGCGCAGGCCTTGGCATGCTTGCCTCCGCCATCGAGGATGTGCATACATACAAGGTATACTTGGGCGGAAACAGTGATTTCCTCTCCACGGCAGGCAAGAACATGTACCAAAATTCGCTCATAGAGCTTGCCGGCGGCGAAAATGTTGCAAACGATATCGATGATACATACTGGGCTACGATTTCGTACGAACAGCTATATGATTATGATCCCGATGTCATCTTCATCGCGCCTGCGGCATCATACACCGTGGAGGACGCGATGAACGACCCCGCTTTATCCTCTCTTGACGCGGTGAAAAACAATCTTGTATACAAGATGCCCTTCACCATCGAAGCTTGGGACTCACCGCTACCGGGCTCGTATCTCGGCGCACTTTACATGGCCGCCGCGATTCATTCGAAAGAATTTACGCCCGAAAAATACATGGACGAGGTAGTAGACTTCTACGAAACATACTACAGCGTGATCATAAACTTCGCAGGCCATGACGAAGCAGCGTAAAACCGTATTTTTTGCAGCTTGTATAGCGCTACTCATATCGGGTATCGCCCTATCGCTTACGGTAGGGCAATATCCGCTTTCTTTATCTGCTATTTTTTCCGGTGACGAAACGGCTTTGAATGTGTTTTTCACCCTTCGCCTTCCGCGCACCTTGATGGCACTGCTTGCCGGCGCGGGGCTATCGCTTACGGGCTATGTTTATCAAACGGTGTTCAAAAACCCCATTGCCGCGCCGGACATCATCGGCGTTTCGTCGGGGGCATGCGTAGGTGCAGGTGCGGCGATAGTGTTCTTTGGCGGTTCGGCCATCACCACGGCGATATTCTCTTTCGTGGGTGGTTTTGCGGCGGTGTTAAGTTGCATCGCGCTCGCCGCATTATCAAAGGAGCAAAGGATAGCAACCTTTGTAATATCCGGCATAGCGGTTAATGCGGTAAGCCAAGCAATTTTGATGCTTATAAAGCGCGTAGCCGATCCCGAATCTCAACTTGCCGCGCTCGAATTCTGGACGATGGGCTCGCTATCCGCCGTAACTCGCGATAAGGTGTACGCGATACTACCCTTGCTCGTGCCTGCAATAATAGCATTGTTCTTGATGTATCGCCAAATCACCATGCTGTCTTTGGGTAGCGATGAAGCGCGAATGCTCGGCGTAAGCGTAACGCGCGTTCGCACATCGATACTTCTTATTGCAACACTCGTTGTAAGCGCTATCGTGAGCGTGACGGGGCTTATCACCTTTGTTGGGCTTATCGCGCCGCATATCACGCGTTTAACGCTCGGCCTACATTCAAGGCTTACCATGTTATTCGCATGCGTGCTCGGTTCATCTTTGCTTCTTTACGCGGATGTTGCCGCGCGCCTTCTAAACGAAGTGCCGATAAGCATACTTACATCACTGCTCGGCGCGCCCTTGCTCGTCGCTTTGGTGGTGAAAGGGGGGCGGATGAAATGAGCAAGCTAATCGTATCCGATTTTTCTGTTATGTATGCGAACAAGGACTATGTAAGCGATGTGAATTTCACACTGAATCAGGGAGAAATATGTGCATTGCTCGGCCCAAACGGCAGTGGTAAAACCACGCTTCTAAAGGGCATATGCTCGCTACTCAAGAGTCGCGATGAATGCAGTGTTGACGGGAAATCCCTACGCATGATGAATGATAAAGAGCGGGCCTTTTTTCTAAGCTACATACCCCAGCGCTCGAGCATCGAGCTTGCGATAGAGGTGCTCGATGTGGTGCTGATGGGGCTATATAATGTGTTGCCGCTCTTCTCATCACCTAGCGAAGAGCATGTAAGAGACGCTAAGACAGCGCTTGAAAGCGTTGGGCTTATTCACAAGGCGCATGCAAACTTTCAGACCTTGAGCGAGGGCGAAAAACAGCTGGTTATACTATCGCGGGCGCTTCTTCAAAGCACGCCCTTTATGTTGTTTGACGAGCCCGACAGCGCACTGGATTTTTCGAACAAGCACCGCGTGATGGCGATAATGAGGTCGGTAGTGAGCACGGACAAGGCCGCGCTCATATGCCTGCATGATGCTAACATGGCGCTCATGTACTGCACGCGAGCGCTGTTTATAAACGGCGGAAGAATCATACATGATATCGATCTAAGGTCTGCTGCGAAGGCCGATATCGAGCTTGCACTTACGAGCATATACGGCAAGGTAGATGTTATTTCGCACAATGGCAGGTATGTGGTTACTTGACATGAGCGCGCGCATCACATATAATTGAGAAAACCGATGAACGGGAATAGTAGTTTCGTCATACGAGATTGTAGAGAGCCGCCGATGGTGGGAGTGCGGCATCAACGAGATGATACGAATGGACCTGTGAGGGCAATCCGAAAGCGTAGATCAATATCGCGAGTAGGCATTGACGGATAACCGCTCCGTTATGGCGGGCATGCATGACAGTGCATTTGCACTTTGGGTGGCTACGGTT
>CAYJPI010000203.1:0-5078 GCA_964372005.1 uncultured Oscillospiraceae bacterium
TGCGTAACCCCACCATCGAGGTTGAGGTTTCCACAGCATCCGGAGCATTTGGTCGCGCAATGGTTCCCTCGGGCGCATCCACAGGCGAAAGAGAAGCACTTGAGCTTCGTGATGGCGACAAGGCTCGCTACCTCGGCAAGGGCGTACTCAAAGCAGTAAGCAATGTTAATGATATCATCGCAGATGCCGTTATCGGCCTCGATGTAACCGACCAAAACGGCGTTGACAAGGCCATGCTTGACCTTGATGGCACCGATTTCAAATCCAAGCTCGGCGCAAACTCGATCTTGGGTGTATCCATGGCAACCGCTTATGCCGCAGCTGATTACTATGGCATGCCCCTATACAGATACTTCGGCGGTTTCAACGGCAAAACCTTGCCCGTTCCCATGATGAACGTGGTAAACGGCGGAAGCCATGCTGACTCCACCGTAGATTTCCAGGAGTTCATGATCATGCCCGTCGGCGCGAAGAACATCAAAGAAGCATTGCGCATGGGCGCTGAAACCTTCCACACCCTCAGAGGCGTGTTGAAGGCGAAGGGTTACAACACCAATGTCGGCGATGAGGGCGGCTTCGCTCCCAGCTGCAACGATGGTAACGAAGAACCCCTCCAGCTCATCGTAGAGGCTATCAAGAAGGCAGGCTACGAGCCCGGCTCCGATATTGCCATCGCTATGGACGTTGCAGCTTCCGAGTTCCACAACAAGGATACAGGCATGTACGATCTCAAGAAGTCCGGCGGCGGCTCCAAGACCACCGAAGAAATGATTGAAATGTACGCTGCATGGTGCGAAAAGTACCCCATCGTTTCCATCGAGGACGGTTTGGGCGAAGGCGACTGGGATGGTTGGAAGAAGCTTACCGATCGCCTCGGCACAAAGATCCAGCTCGTTGGTGATGATTTGTTCGTAACAAATCCCCGCATCCTCAAAGAGGGCATCGAGAAGGGTATCGCAAACTCCATCCTCATCAAGGTTAACCAAATCGGCTCCTTGACCGAGACCTTCGATGCAATCGAAATGGCTAAGAAAGCCGGCTACACTTGCGTAGTATCCCATCGCTCCGGCGAAACCGAGGATACCACCATCGCTGATATCGCTGTCGGCCTCAATGCCGGCCAGATCAAGACCGGTTCCATGAGCCGTACCGATCGTATCGCGAAGTACAACCAGCTCCTTCGCATCGAGGACGAGCTCGGTGATGTAGCTGAGTACCAGGGCAAGGATTGCTTCTACAATGTCTAAGCAATAGAATAGCGACAAACATTAAAGAAGGGTTGATGAGTACATCGACCCTTCTTTTTGCTTTACACAATAAAGACGACCATGCTCGATGAATTTCGAACATGGTCGTTTTCGAATTTGGGGTTACCTACTTATACAGTTACAATAGAATGCCGGTGGATCAATAGCCGGCTAAGATGGCAATAGTGGATTAGGGGCATTTATAGGGCTGCTTTTGAAGGTGGGTGAACAACAGTTGTGTAACTTCCCTGGCATCGCCTGATTTCGTGGCGGATAATATCATCTCATGTTCATCGAGATTGTGTTTTATCCCATTTTCGTCGTTCTTGTACATATGCAATGTTGAGAGTATCAGCCAGTCCATGCGCGCATTGAATGTGTCGGACAAAAGTTCGTTATCGCATGCATCTATGAAAGCGCGATCAAAGTTCAATGCGCTAAGGGTGTACTCTTCGGAAAAGCCATTTTGAGAAAGCTTCTTTTGGTGCTCGAATCGGCTTTCGAGAAGAGAAATCAGCTTATCTTGCTTATTTGCATTTATGCAGTCGATATAACAACCTATAAGCAGTGCGCTTATGGCTTGAGTATGTTTGAGGAAAATCTCCTTCGTCATAGGCGTTACACTAACGCCGACATTCGGGACATTCACAATAAGGCCATCGTTTTCGAGCTTGGACAGCGCCTCTCTTATCGGAGTGTTGCTTACATTAAGCTCCCTCGCTAGGTCGGCAATGTTAATCTTTTGGCCAAAATTGTATTGCTGAGTAATTATTTGATGGCGAATGTGGGCATACACTTGATCCCGCAGGGAGGCATAGCGTTCGATGGGCATAAAATCCCTTCTTTCTAAATAAGTCTTTTCTGTAATTATATCGAATTGAGTTAAATATGTCAACAAACAAAGGAACGTTTAATAAATAACGAGCCATTTGAGCAACGTAAGTTACATGGAATTTATACCCCGTCAATGCGCGCTTTCTCGAAAACTGATCGCATATGTGGTTGCTTTCATTATATAGCTCAAAAATGAAGGTATGTTTCACTTGATTACAAGGCGTAATTATGAGAGAATGGTAAATGATGCTTTTGTGGCGGATGGAGAGGCGGACATGAAGATACGAAATAATAGTTCAGTATGCTATTGTATCGAATTGAATGTTGGCAGCGAAGGTTGAAAAAATATTTTTAGAAATATGCAACCTGATCTTCCTTGGTTGCGTCATATAAGCATAACGGTGATAAAACATCAAAAAAATTAAAAAGATTAGAATTAAGAAGGAGATACTACCCATGAAACGTTTGATCACACTAGCCCTCGCGAGCGCGTTGCTCGTAGCCACCTTTGTACCCGCTTTTGCATCCGCCGATGCCATCGTAATCGATGTGCCGCAGGACCCCAACGCATCCACCGACGCAACTGCTTCCTTAGATGGAATCATGGACGATATGCAAGTGGGCACCGATGCATCCACCCCTGCGATGATTTCCGAAGCTGCACCCACAGAAGCTCAGATGCCCACCGACCCCGCAGTAACAACCACCGCGCCTACATCCAAGTATGTTGCTTTTGTTGGTACTGTTGAATCCGTCGATGCTGATGCGATGCAGGTAACCGTTAAAGACGCGATGGATCAACTCCTCGTTTTGAACATCTCGGCCGAGGAAACATTGATCGTTGACAATGAAACACGCGAAGGCGCAAAGCTTTCGGATATAGAAATCGGTTCCAACATCTACGCATGGCATGCACAGATGATGACCATGAGCATCCCTGCGCAAACCCCCGCATACGCTCTGGTTGTGAATGTTGCCGAGGGTTCGGTAGCACCCAACTTCATCGAAGCTGAAGGCATCATGAAGAATGACGACGGTAGCTACAAGGTTCTTTCCGAATCGCAGGATCTCTTCGTTAACATCCCTGCCGACACCAAGGTTGACCTTTTCGGCACAACCCCCAGCGTTATGCGCCCCGGCACAATGTTTATCGCATGGTATGATGCTGTTGGCATGAGCCTCCCTGCACAGGCTTCCTCCGCCGACATACTGGTTTTCCCCTATAGCTACGATGGTTACATCTCCGTTATCGGCTATGATGTAAGTGTAAACGGCGTTCGCATCGGCCAGCAGGCTTGCGAAGGTTGCGCAAGCATCATGATCCCCATCGAAAGCGTTGCACGTCGCCTCGGCTTCAAGGTTGAAGTAAGCGAAGACGGCAACAAGGTAACACTTATCGATGGCGACAAAACCGTCAGCTACGAGGGCGGTGTAGACACTGTTATCGTTGACGGAGAAGAGTACTTCAGCATCGCACCCATGGTTCTTAGCAAGACCATGTTCGTTGAGTATGATTCGCTCATGTACTTCACAAACTATAAGCTTGCAGCACCCGTGATGTAAGAAAAAAAACACAATAAAAGCATAAGAGCATAGAGCCATAGCCGTTACGAAAACAAATCGTAGCGGCTATGGCTTTTTCTATTCCACGCTGCAAGCGAATGAATAAATATTCATATATATAGCATGTTAAATTGTAAACACAATATATTACAGGATGGAAAGAATTTGAAAAATATTTTTATAATACGCAATTTATCCCGATGATAACAGGATAAAAATGCTGTTTTCAAAAAACAATTTTAGGATGGATGCATAAATAAAAAATAAAGTTTTCGATGACAAAAACGTATATTTATGATATTATCTAAAAAAGATGCGAAAGCAAACAATGTGTGTGACAGGAGTTAATGAATGTTAAACGAACAAGTGAAGGCACAATTAGTGCTCGAAAACGGAACGCGCTTCATAGGCAAAGCATTCGGGCATATTTCCCAAACGGTGGGTGAAGTGGTGTTCAACACGGGCATGACGGGATATCAGGAACTGTTAACCGATCCGTCGTATGCCGGGCAAATCGTCGCGATGACATATCCGCTCATCGGGAACTATGGCATCAACCTCGATGACATGGAGAGTAAAGCCCCACAGCTTAACGGCTTTGTTGTGCGCGAAAAATGTGATGTGCCGAGCAATTGGCGCTGTGAAATGAGCCTTGATTCCTACTTAAAGCGCAGTGGCATCATGGCAATTGAGGGCATTGACACACGCGCACTTACAAAGATATTGCGCGATACGGGAACGATGCGCGCCATCATCACAACGAAGATGGATATGAGCGAAGCCGAGATAAAATGCGAACTCGACAAGCTTGATAATAAAAATGTGATAAAGAAGTGTACCATCGATAAACCATATGTGATCGATGGAGATGGATACCACATCGCATTTTTGGACATGGGCGCGAAGAATGGCCTTATCCGCGATTTTGCCGCGAGGGGATGCAAGCTTACCGTGCTCCCTGCCTTTACGAGTGCGGATGAAATACTTGCGCTTAATCCCGATGCGGTGTTTCTTTCAAATGGGCCGGGCGACCCGAAGGACGTGCCCGAAATCATCGAAACGGTGAAGAAGCTCATCGGAAAGAAGCCGATACTCGGCGTATGTATGGGCAACCAGCTCATCGCGCTGGCACTCGGAGGCGACACGAGGAAGATGCGATTTGGCCATCATGGCGGAAATCATCCCGTGAAGGATTTATCCACAGGCAATGTGTACATAACGAGCCAGAACCACGAGTATGTGGTATGCGGTTTATCGGATGAAATTGAGAGTGCATTTGTGAATATCAACGATGGGTCGATAGAGGGCATAGTCCATAGGACGCTCCCGATATTCAGCGTGCAATTTCACCCCGAGGCAAGCCCCGGGCCGCTCGATGCAGGATTTTTGTTTGACAGGTTTTTAAGCATCGTGGAGAGGAGTAAAGAAAATGCC
>CAYJPI010000204.1:0-687 GCA_964372005.1 uncultured Oscillospiraceae bacterium
ACCTAAAATTTCGCTGGAATTGCAAGCATCCTTGCAGGCATATGTGGAAAAATTCTCCGGTATAAGCGTGCAGGAAGTTAGCATTCTCGTTGAAGAAAGCCAAACGGAAACCGCGGTTGCAAGGGTGAGCTGACGATGAGATGCACGGTATTGCAACGCCAATATTACTTTGGGTTTATTGGTGAGCAAATAATAGGAAGGGGTGGCGCAATTGAAGTTTTTTGATTGGCTGTTCCAATATGCGCAATCCCATAAATATGCTGTGCTCTTTTCCGTAATAGGTTTTATCGCAGCTGTATTGATACTGATTATCAACTTCTGGCGAACGCTACTGCTGTTTGCCATCGTGGGGATATGCCTGTTTGCGGGAATGCTCGTGGATAAGGGCGGTTTCGGGGCATTGCGTGAATTCTTGGACAGGATACTGCCAAGAAGATGATTTTAGGGGTGCGCATCCCCATTTAACGAAGGAGAGGATACCATGAGCAGAACACTCGCGCGTGAAGTGGCAATGAAATTAGCCTTTGCGCTTCTTTTAGGCGGGGAGAATACCTATGATGCGGTGCTCGACCAATCGGGCATAGATGACAATCCGTCGGAGAAAGATCTAAATTACGCCGCACAAATTGTTGAGGGAGTTGAAAGCATCCGTGATGAGCTTGACGCTCGCATCGAAAAGGCGGCAGT
>CAYJPI010000204.1:697-5016 GCA_964372005.1 uncultured Oscillospiraceae bacterium
CGGTTGGAGCATCGAACGTATGCCACGTGTTGATATCAGCATACTGCGTATCGCTCTTTATGAGATGTTGCATCGCGATGATGTACCCCCGTCAGTTGCGATAAATGAAGCGGTGGAGCTTGCTAAGCGCTTCGGTGGTGATAGATCGGCGGGATATATCAATGGGATACTGGGAACGCTCGCGCGCCAAGAAGGCGTTGAGGGAGTACCCGAAGAGATGTTGATATCCGCAGAAAATCAAATGGCGGAAGAGGCTGCGCAGGCGATCGAAGATATTGCGCAAGTGATAGAAGAAACTACGCAATCATAATTTTATAAACCGAACCTCTTTGTTTTATAGGGGTTCGGTTTGTTTCGTTCAAGAAAGTTCATTGGGTGTGATGAAAAGATGCACGAACACCATTTAAGAAGCAATACTAAGGAGAAGAAAATTGAAAGCTAATATTATCGATGGAAAGGCCATAGCGCAATCGGTACGGGATGCGATGGCTCCGCGCGTGCTAGCGCTTAAAGAGAAGGGAATTACACCCGGGTTGCATGTTGTTTTGGTGGGAGAAGATCCCGCATCGAAGGTATATGTCGGTAGTAAGGAAAAAACCGCGCTTGCCCTCGGGTTCGATTCCAAGGTGCATAGGCTTGAAGAATCGACGAGCCAAGAAGAATTACTTTCGCTCATTGCAAAACTTAATGCCGATGAAAGTGTGCATGGGATACTTGTGCAATTGCCATTACCCAAGCATATCGATGAAGCACCCGTTCTCGCGGCAATATTGCCCGAAAAGGATGTGGACGGATTCCATGCTATTAATGCAGGAAACCTTCTATCGGGGCTTCCTTCGACGGTGCCCTGTACACCCAAGGGCGTGATGACACTAATTAAGAGCACGGGGATATCACTAAAGGGCAAAACCGCCGTTGTTGTAGGCCGCAGTAACATAGTGGGTAAGCCTGCTATGCTATTACTACTTGCCGAGGATGCGACGGTTACCGTTTGCCACTCTAAAACGCCGGATCTCGGCGCGGTTACGCGCACGGCGGATGTGCTTGTCAGCGCTGTGGGGCGTGCAAAGCTCATCAAGAAGGACATGGTGAAGGAAGGCGCGATAGTTATCGACGTTGGGACGAATCGCGATGAAAATGGCAAGCTTTGCGGCGATGTCGATTTTAACGAGGTTGCCGAAGTTGCAGGATATATTACCCCCGTACCCGGCGGCGTTGGGCCGATGACTATCGCAATGCTAATGGAGAACACACTTATCGCGGCTGAGAAGGTTGCTAAAAAGTAGTATGATGCCTATTTTGGAGAGAGCAATCACGGTTGGTGAATTGAACGAATATGTAGCCCTGCTCTTCAAAGGCGATGAACTGCTCAGAGGATTGCAGGTTGTGGGAGAAATATCCGGATTCAAAAGACACAGCTCGGGACATATGTACTTTTCTTTGAAGGATGAAAATGCGCTCGTAAGATGCGTTATGTTCAAACAATCGGCGTACAACCTCACTTTTCGCCCACAGGATGGCATGCGCGTGGTTTTAACGGGCTATGCTTCCTTGTATGAGCGCGACGGGCAGTTCCAGTTGTATGCTCGAAGCATGGAAAAAGCGGGTGAGGGAGAACTCCACAAGAAATTCCTACTACTAAAAACACGCCTTGAAGCAGAAGGATACTTCGATGTTTCACGGAAGCGTAACCTACCGTTCCTTCCAAAATGCGTAGGTGTGGTTACATCGGGGACGGGCGCGGCCGTGCAGGATATCCAAAAGATTATGCTAGACCGCTTCCCCAACATGCATATTTTGATATGTCCCGTTGCAGTGCAGGGGGAAAAGGCCGCACAGGAAATCGCAAATGGCATAAAAAGAATGAACGCAGACGGTAGAGCGGATGTGTTAATCGTTGGGCGCGGTGGCGGTAGCTTTGAAGATTTGTTTGCATTTAGCGAGCGAGTGGTTGCCGATGCGATATTTGAAAGCAGCATCCCGATTGTAAGCGCAGTTGGCCACGAAACTGACTTTTCTATTTCGGACTTTGTGGCGGATAAGCGAGCGGCCACACCATCTGAGGCGGCAACGATGGTTGTGCCGATGCACGATGCACTTATGCACATGCTTGATGAAATGAACAACCGCTTGTCAAGGGCGATAAAAACGGGAGTGGATGCTAAGCGAGAGCGGGTGAGAATGCTACAAAACTCGGCAGCCTTGCATGCTGTAACGCACACGCTTTCATCAAGGAGGCAATTGCTCAACGAAAGGCAAGCATCGCTCAAAAGAGCATTGGAAAAGCGCAAGTATGAGGCTGAAACCAAGCTTAAACTTTTAACCGGCAGGCTCGAAACATTATCCCCAAGAGCGGTGCTTGAAAGGGGATTCGCCCTCATTGAGGATGGTGAAGGACGAGCGATAGGCGGAGTGAAAAACCTAAAAACGGGCGATTCGGTGAGATTAACGTGGATGGATGGATGCGCGAGCGCGCATATCGATGCGGTGGAGGAAACGGTTTATGGCGAAAAAAGCTGAAGAAAAGCTTACGTTCGAACAATCGATGGAAAAGCTTGAAAAGATAGTGGAAAAATTGGAGAGCGGCAGTATTCCGCTTGCGGACATGGTAGCGCTCTACGAGGAGGGAGCTGTTGCATTCAAGGAATGCAGCGATATGCTCGATGGGTATGAAGCGCGATTGAGCTTGCTTGAAAAGGGGGGAGAGGATGAGTAATTCTTATGTTAAGGACAAGCTGATATCCCACGGTACATTAATCGATAGAGCGCTGAATGCATATATCGATGCGGACGGAATACCCTCTCTATTGAAGGAAAGCATGGCGTACAGCTTGTTTGCGGGGGGGAAGCGATTGCGCCCTTCGATGGCTATAGAGAGTTGCTTGATGTTTGGTGGGGACTTTACAAAGGCCATACCCATAGCATGTGCACTCGAGATGATACATACATATTCGCTCATACATGATGATTTACCTGCCATGGATGATGATGACACTCGCCGCGGCAAGCCGACGAATCACAAGGTGTATGGTGAAGGGCATGCGATACTTGCAGGAGACGGGCTACTATCCTACGCAATGCAAATACTTTTTGCCCATGCATCCGACAATAAATACACACCATCACTACTTGAGGCGAGCTTATCGGTTGCAAAAGGCGCAGGGGTCTTCGGTATGGTAGCCGGACAGAGCTTGGATTTGAAGTGTGAGGGAGAAGGCGATAAGAGCGAGTTCATGCTTCATGCCATACATAAAGGGAAAACGGCGGCCATGTTAAAGGCGAGTGTGGTGTCGGGAGCTTATGTCGCAAATGCATCAAAAAAAGACATCGAAGCCATGACGAAATTTGGCGATCATTATGGGATGCTCTTCCAAATCACGGATGATATACTCGATGCATCCGGCGATGATGAAACGGTTGGTAAAACGCTTGGTAAGGACGAACGCGACGGTAAACTCACGTTTGTGACGCATTACAAAATCGACGGTGCAAGGGCACGGGCGGAGCAGGCGGCGGCGAACGCTAAGGCTGCTTTAGTACAATATGCCGACAAGGCGAAGTTCTTCATGGAACTTGTTGATTATACACTTCTGCGCAAAGCTTGATAAAAGCAGAGCTTATGGATGTGCGTTGAGTTAAATAACTGCTAAATTTCACAGAATATACAAGAAAAAATGCTATTTTCGTAATCATTGGCATTGCTTCTTGCTATTACAATATGATACAATGATGAAGGAAAAAAAATTAGTTTAGTGTACAAAAATCAAATAGGCTATAGGTTGTCTGTTTCATTAGCAGTACATTATTTAAATTATCTTAGGAGGTAAAAACAGTTGTCAAAGTATGTTTATCTATTCAGCGAGGGAAATGCGTCAATGCGCAATCTCTTGGGCGGTAAGGGTGCGAACCTTGCAGAGATGACCGGTCTTGGTTTGCCCGTTCCTTACGGCTTCACGGTTTCCACGGAAGCTTGCACACGCTATTATGATGATGGACAAGTTGTAGCCGATGAAATCGTGGATGAGGTTTTCAAAGCTCTTGAAGCTACCGAGAAGATCGCGGATAAAAAGTTCGGTGATCCTTCCAACCCCTTCCTCGTGTCCGTTCGTTCGGGTTCCCGTGCATCCATGCCCGGTATGATGGACACCATCTTGAACCTCGGCTTGAACGATGCTACCGTAGAAGGTCTTGCTACCCTCACAGGCAACGAGCGTTTCGCGTTTGATAGCTATCGTCGTTTCATCCAGATGTTCTCCGATGTTGTTATGGAAGTTTCCAAGCACAACTTCGATGAGATCCTCGAAGGTAAGAAGAAGGAA
>CAYJPI010000205.1:0-5016 GCA_964372005.1 uncultured Oscillospiraceae bacterium
TGATATGGTTCCGAACATAGACATGGTGCGCATGGTAAATAGCGGAACTGAAGCGGTTATGAGCGCATTGCGCCTAGCCCGTGGGTCTACGGGGCGCAATAAGGTAATTAAGTTTATCGGTTGCTACCACGGCCATGCCGACGCGATGTTGGTGAGTGCAGGATCGGGGGCACTTACCCTATCTATACCCAATAGCGGTGGAGTTACGGCAGGGCAGGCCAAGGATACCTTGCTTGCGGTGTACAATGACATTGAAAGTGTGCGTGCGCTTTTTGAAGCGAATGCAAACGATATAGCGGCCGTTGTTGTTGAGCCGGTGGCAGGCAATATGGGCGTTGTTCTTCCTAATGAAGGCTTCCTTGAAGGGCTAAGAAGCCTATGCGATGCAAATGGTGCACTCCTCGTGTTCGATGAGGTTATAACCGGGTTCCGCCTTGCAAAAGGTGGAGCACAGGAGTATTTCGGCGTTCGTGCGGATATCGTGGTGTTCGGTAAGATTATTGGCGGCGGCCTTCCTGTGGGGGCATATGCGGCGAAGCGTGAGATCATGGGAAATGTAGCGCCCTTGGGTGATGTGTACCAAGCAGGCACCCTCTCGGGCAATCCGTTAGCGATGGCGGCAGGCCTACAACAACTTACTATGATAGCAAATGATACCGAGCTCTACACTAGGCTCCGCGAGAAGGCGAATAAACTTGCCGAAGGCATAAATGAAGCGATTAAGGAATACGATGCACCCATGTGCGTGAATCAAATCGAATCCATGATATGCCCATTCTTCACCCGCGGTCCGGTTACTTCATATGATCAAGCGATGTCGAGCGATACGAAGCTCTACGCTGCATACTTCAAGAACATGCTCGAACAAGGTATGTACATTGCGCCTGCACAATTCGAGGTGATGTTCATGAGCGATGCACATAGCATGGATGATATTGATATAACCATCATCGCCATAAAAAAATCCCTTGCCGCAATGAAGCAAGGGAAGATATTCTAATACACTATATCGAAATTGAATTACATGGGAACTGTAGCCTACATCATGGCTACAGTTCCTTTTCGTTTATATTCTTAAAGCCCTCGCCGAAAATTTCGTTTGCACTCGATACTATTAAGAAGGCGGAAGGATCTTCTTGCTTTATCACATCGCGCAGTTTGGGATAAAGATGCTTCTTTACCGCACAAAGTATTATGTTTTTATCCTTATTCTCATATGGGCCTATCGCCTTTAGATATGAAAAGCCGATATCAAGATCGGTTAAAATTCTTTCAGCAATTTTTTCCTCGCTTGATGTTATAACGTAGAGAAGCTTAACGGAATCTCCACCATACATCGTATAGTCGAACACTTTAGCAAAAATGGCCAAAACGATGAGGGAGTAAAGCGCGGTCTCAATCTCTCCAAACACGAGTACAGATGCGCTGATAACCAAAGCATCGGTTACGATAAACAATGTTGATGTTTTCATGTGTGGATACTTTTGCTTTAGCGCGAGCACGATTACATCGCTTCCGCCGGTGGTGGCATCGGCCTTCAAAACGAATGCCATGCCAAATGCTACGCAAGCTCCTCCAAACAAAGAACCCACAAGTCTATCGGTTGTAAAAGGCTCGATGTGGGAAATCACATTGCTCATAACCGATATAATTGCAGTGGCGATGGCTGTGTTAATCATCATCTTCAAACCTAGCTTCCATAATCCAAAAAGGATTACGGGTATGTTCATAATGAAATACAATACGCCAACATCAATATTTGTTAAATGGTTTATGATGATGGAAATGCCGGAAAAGCCGCCCGGCGCTATATTGATTGATGTAAAAAACATAGCAAAACCCAAAGAATAGGAAAGACAGCCCAATAGTAAAAATGTGTACTTCTTCAATAAAGTTATTTTCATTTAGTCCCCTTTTATTATACAATAATTCCCGTTCGCTATTTTTGATAAATTGCCTTATGCAGGTTTTTATCAGCCCTAACGAACAGTGGATATTGTATCACATTATAGCTAAGCTAGCAATCATAACCGGTTATTAAATATAATAACTATACATATTTGAAAATGCATGATAAAATAACCTAGATAGTGTCGACGCTTAATAATGCATAGGAGGGGTAAACTTATGAAAAAATCTAATAGTATGGATATGGTTATTTGTGCTCTCTTTTTATGGATAGGCGTGGGATTTATAGGCCTTTCTCTTTTAGCATTCGGTGGCGTGATGACCTTCTCCACGGAATCTGCAATTCAAGATCCAATAGTGGCAGGGTATGTTTTTGCCGGAGTGGGAGCTATAATGTGCATTTCTCAGGCCGTGTTTCGTATTATGAAGAAGAGACAGGATGGGATTGAAGAGGAGATAATTGCAAGAGGAATGCTTGTTAATGCCACTGTGGAAAGGGTAGAATACCAATCACAGATAAGGGTCATGAAAAAATCGCCCTATATAATTTATTATAATTATCAATTTGGTGGGAAAATAATCAGCAAGAAAAGTAAGTATATTTGGGAAAAACCAAACTATAAAATGGGGGACTACATCGAGGTCTATGTTGATGACATCGGACGAATCGCGTTGAAGATATAAAATGTTATTTTGAACTGAACGAGTTTGCAAATTAGATGCATTAAGAAGTTTAAATTTGTCCTTTGGACACTTTTAAACTTCTATTATATTGCAAAAAAAGGCCGTAAAACGGCCGTATAAAGGGGTCAAGGGGATGAAATTCCCTGCAGGGGTTCTTAGGGGACAGAGTCCCCTAAGCGTCAAACTTCAAGCGTCAAGCGTTCCCCCAAAACGCCACTTACGCCAAGTAATACAAAGGCTTCATGCCTGCCCAGAACTCGCCGGGCTCACGATCCTCGAGGGGGTTCATGAGAGGCTTAACGGTAGCCCACCACTTCTGGGTTGTCGGGTCTGCGGCCATCTTGGCCATGTCCGCATCGAAGTCATCTCCGACATACTCGAAGTATGCGAACATTATGTCGCCACGCTGGAAAATGGAGTAATTTTGGATGTTGCACTCCTTAATCATCGCATTAACTTCCGGCCAAGGGTTGGCATGCAAGTGTGCGTACTCTGCAAGTCCTTCGGGCTTTATGCCCATCATTTGTCCCATTCTAATCATAATCGGATACTCCTTTTTTTATTAAACTGTAGCTTAATTTTACTATTGCTTGGTAGCCGCATCAAACATCGCTTTGATGTTTGCAGGGGGTACATCGGGCAGAATCGCTTCATGGCTGGGCGATATGATGAGCCCGGTGGGGAAGATGGAACGAAGCTCGTTTACCTTCGCTTTAACATCATCAACGCTACCGTTAACGAGCAGGTCTTGTGTGTCAACACCGCCGCAGAAGGATACACGATCACCATACATGGCCTTGAGTGCGTCAGGCTCCATGCCTACAGCATTTGCCTGTATGGGATGGATGATGTCAACTCCGGCCTCAATTATATCAGGGATAACTTCGGCGATAGATCCGCAAGAATGGTAGATAACCTTAAGTCCGTAGGAATGTGCCTGCTCAACGAGCTTCTTCATTCCGGGGATAACGAAGCGACGTACCATCTCAGGTGAAAGCATGAGCGAACGCTGCGATCCCATATCGTTTCCGATTAGAACTGCATCAAGCTTGCCCTTTGTAGCTTCGTAGAAAATCTTATTTGCTCTCAAGTAGAAATCAAGTATCTTCGCATCTACAGCTTCGTATAGTTCGGGATTAGCTACCATGTTCATGAACGCGGTTTCCATGCCGAAAGCCGCGCATGTATCCTGGAAGTGAGCAGACCAAAGAACGCCTAGGCATACCTTATCATCGGGTGCACGATCAACCACCTCGCGGCATTCCTTCGGGTCGATGTATTTCTCGGGCTCGGGCCATTCGTAGGATGCTATGTCCTCAAGATCCTCGGCATCCTTGAAACAACCGTCATCGGTGAGCGTGCGCTCAAAGGAGTCGAGGCCATCATCGCCATACCAGTCAAAAGCTGCATAAATTGCATCGGAAAAGGGGGAGTGGTAGGGGAGCTCTACGCCGTAAAAATCATCACCGACAGCGATCTTCAGCTCGTGCATGTCCTTCACACCATACTCGTCGAACAATCCGGGCATTGCCTCGGGGGAGGGCATTCCAAGCCAAACTGCGGGCCTATCGACTGCTTCACGCGCTACTGTTGCAAAAAAACGTTGCTTGCTGTTCATAAAAATAATCTCCTCATTAATGTTTTTATATAATAATGCAAAAATGCAATTGCGTGCAAAATACTAAGAAAAATTGCTTATATAGGGAAGGGTAGCAACACTATCTTTGAAAAAAAATATACGCCGCGCTGCATGTACTGCGGCGCAGCGTATATAAGTTAGATATTTCGATCTAAGAAACGATGTTTGTTTCTTACCACTGAGCGGGCTCGTAGGAAGCTACGTTCTCACCGGTGATAACAGCCTGCGGGAGGTAGTAAGCGGCATTGGTGCCGATGTCTACGCCTGCAAAGTAGTCAGCTGCGAGCTTAACGGGGATAGCGCCATCAGCTTCAGCGGACTGGTAGGTGATAGCGGAGATGCCGCCGCTCTTTACGAGGTCCATACCCTGCTTGGAGTTACCTGCAGCGATAACGAGGATGTCGGTACGGCCGGCTTCTTCGATAGCCTGAGCGGTACCGAGTGCCTGTGCGGAGTCATCGGAGAGAACGATGCAAGTGAGCTCATCGCCGAAACGGGTGATCCAGTCAGCAACAACCTGCTTTGCAGCGGGTGCTTCGAAGCCGGGGCTCTGGTGATCGAGGTACTTCATTTCGGGATATGCTTCTGCAAAGTAGTTACGAACGTTGGAGTAACGAGCGTAGTAGGGGGAACCGCCGGGGATATGAGTCATGTAAGCTACGCCGCCTACGCCGTCAACCTGTGCTGCGAGGTGGTCAGCTAGCATACGGAACTGGCCGAAATCGTCGGGAGCGGTGAGGCCGATGGAGTACTTCATGGCTTCATCGTTGGGGATCATGTTGAAA
>CAYJPI010000206.1:0-2437 GCA_964372005.1 uncultured Oscillospiraceae bacterium
AGTGTATTGAAAAAGCAGTCAGTCTCCGCATTGCGGATAATCGCCGGATGTGGGGGATAATATGAAGGGAACTATTCCCTCAAACCTGTGATACTGTGTGTTGCAAAAGCAGGGAGGGAGGTGAAAACATGCGAGAAATAATAGAAAAGCTCTACTATGGCAACATCAAACCAACGGAGAAGCCGATCAAAGAAGAAAGCGGATACCAAGAGTCGGCGCGGCTTGCCGTGCGACACGAGGAGTACCTGCTCAAATCGCTCATCGGCGAGCAGAAAGCGACATTTGAGAAATTCACTGATGCCATGAGCGAGGTGGATTGTTACGAACGCGAAGAAGCCTTCGTATCGGGATTCCGAATTGGGGCGCAACTTATGCTTGCGGCACTATCAGATGGCAAATCGAATTTGAGACCTTTTTCGTAGACAATTGAGTAAAACGAGAACGGACGCATGATGCGCCCGTCTCTCTTTGGGCGTTATCGAGGTGGGCATCCTCGTCCTATCGTACTGGGGAATCTTACGACTCAACTTTCGGGGAATCTTCTTGCAAGCATCGCGCCCGCATATGCAGGGCACACATACTTGAGGGGCAACCCCCAAACCCCCGATGAAAAAACCTAAGAAATTTACGCAACTTTCTACTGGACAATGCGTTGTACGTATGGGAACCTGTACAGCCATCCCAAATGAAAGAGGTGAGACAATTTGCGTAAAAGAAACAACACAGCTGCCATATATTTCAACGACACAGAGTGGAATGACCTCCACGAGCGCATGAAGCAGACGGGTTTGAACCTTCAAGTATACGTCCGCAAGAGTGTATTCGGGGAGAAAATTACACCCATTCCGTGTGACCATCATGATGATTTGCTTAGAGCGTTGACCTCTATATCCAACAACTCAGAGGAGCAGATACGCAAGCTACGCGACCAAGGATCACTCGCGGACGATCAAATCAAGGAACTCTGGGACACCATTTACAGAACATGGGATCTCATATCGGGGAGGTATTAAGCATGGCGTGGACACACATCAAGGCGATCAAATTTAATATTAAAAACTCAATCAGTTACACGATGGACGAAAACAAAACAGCATTGTCGAAATGTTGTCAATAATGCGTTTAACCATCAAAAGACAGAACGCAGGTTCTTCGAGAGCGCAATTAACTGTGGTCTACGAACGGCTAATGGAGATATGATTCGCGTCAAGTGGAAGTATGTAAAGTTGGGTGGGGTGCAGGGTTATCGAATAATTTCGCACCCTCGGTATACTATTCTGATTAAATCATTTCAAAATAATTTGAAATGGCGGGGGAAAATATTATCTGCTAATTCTCATATATTGAAGAGTCCTCGTTGATTATATTTTGATTACCTTCGCAGGATGTGCAAGCTTATAAAATAGCACCAATTGACATTATAAAAGGAAAATGATACCATTATATCCATATAAAACCTTATATACTTGTAATTAGGTTATGAAAAATGCGAGAAATTACAAGGGTAATTATTGAGTACTATATGGAGGACATTATGAAAGGGCATCGCAAAAATATCGGCATAATAGCAGAATATGCACAAAAACTGAATTATAAAATATTTTGCGTATGCTTGGTTTTGGTATTGATTTCGGCTACTGCCCTTTGGGCTATAAGTCATCATTGGAAGCCGGCTGATAATTTACAAACAATGGTTGTTGCTTTTATCAGTACATTTCAGTCGATTGTAATTGGTTTTAGTTTATGGGAAATGGTGGGTAAGCGTTCTTTTGCCAAAGACATGTTAGACTTGGCAAAAATCTCTCAAAACATGGTTGAGAGTGGAATTGAATATTATTATGATAATTTTAAGCACATCGTGTGGAGAGATGAGCTTTATGGAAAAACGAGCTTAAAAATTGCGTTTACCTTCGGTGAGACATGGATCAATGGCAATTATGAAACACTTGAACTCCTAACTAAAAATGATGGCATGATAACGGCATATCTTCCCAATTATAATAATGAAAAGGTCATAGCTGCATTGAAGATAAGGTTTGAGTATGACAATGCAACAATAGAAAGACGAATTAAAAGAACGCAAGAGCGATTTGAAAAATTAGGAGCATCTATTTTTCTGTACAATCAAACATTTAACACTTCGTATTATCTTTATGATGATACGGCGATTATGGCACCATATCATCACAACGGTAAACAAGAAAAAACATTCGTTCCCGCCATTAAAGCTAAATTCGGTGGGGGACTATATGGCTTTGTTAAAAGTGAATTTGCGGCAATAGAAAATGATTCGGTTCTGGTCACTACAGATTTTTCACCTACTGTTCCAACAGTACGTGAGTTAAACATGTAGTAGAGAATAATTCGCCTCCCCCCTAAAGCACCGTAAGCATATTATAATGCTTCAACATGCGAATATCTTCTTTTGATACCTTTA
>CAYJPI010000206.1:2447-4975 GCA_964372005.1 uncultured Oscillospiraceae bacterium
CCAATATTTGCACACTTTCTTCCTCCATGGGGGTATTTTGATTGGTCAAAGAGATATATGTCATAGCATCATAATGGCGAATATGCCCCCAATAGGTGTTTTCGCAGTGACGATATCGCTCATATTCCTTGAAATTCATGTACATCATCACCTTGCATTTTCCATCTTCCGCTTCGGAAATGATGTCAAAAACACAGCGAATGATGCTATTGTTTCTACCGTCGAACAGATACGAATAAAAACTTGTCACACCACTGAAAAAGCTCGGGATGCCGCAAGGAGCGGCCTCGAAAGTTTGGCTTGGAAGCCTGTAAAGCAACTGCTCAATCGGGACACGTAAAACGGATGCAACATCATATAGCGTTTCGATATCGATTGTTATTTCGCCCTTTTCATACTTGGATATCGTCGCAACGCTCTTGTGAATAGATGCGGACAGATCCGCAAGCGTCATGGAACGGCTCTTGCGAACGCTACGTATTTGCTTGCCGACTTCGATGCTGATCATAGCTGATGCCCTCCGTTTTTTCGTATAAATAGAAAAATGGTATTTTTACGTCCTAATCCTATCATTACCGATATTGTACCGAAAACGACATAAAAAATCAATTCAAAATAGAAATAGTACAACAAAATTATCATATAAGGAAAATATGCTGTGTTGCATTATCCTATAGCCGGTGTTATTGTTTACACAACAAATGATTCTGAAAGGAAGAAAACCATGTATAATTTTGATGAAGTTATCGACAGAAAGAACACGAACGCTCTAAACATAGACGGGTTTAGGGGCTACATTTTCCACGCCGATGAAACCATGAAATTCCCCTATGAGGATGATGAATTTATCCGCATGTGGGTGGCGGATATGGAGTTTGCCACGCCCGATGTGGTCATCGATGCGATGCGCGACAGGCTCGATAAGCGCATATTCGGGTATACGAAAATCTTCGATAAAGGCTACTATGAGGCGTTTTCATCGTGGTGCAATCGCCGGTATGGTTGGACATTCCCGAAGGAAGAATTGGTCACATCAAACGGCATCATTCCTGCATTGTATGAGCTGGTTGAGTATATCACAAAGCCCGATGAAAAGGTGCTTTTCATGACCCCGTCATATGCATATTTTAAGTACGCCGCCGACTTTAATGCAAGGGAAAGCGTGTGTTCCGACCTCGTAAATGGTGGCGGTTATTACACGGTTGACTTTGCTGATCTCGAAGCGAAAGCGTCGGACGAGAAAACGACACTGCTCATCCTCTGCAACCCCCACAACCCAAGCGGTCGCGTATGGACGGAAGAGGAACTCGCGAAAATGGGAGAAATCATCGAGAGACATAACCTGTGGGTTATTTCCGATGAAATCCATTGCGACCTTCTTCGCAAGAATAAAAAACACATTCCGCTCGGAAAAGTCATGCCCACATATTCACGGCTTATCACGGCGATGGCCCCGAGCAAAACGTTTAACCTCGCGGGCATGATGATCTCAAACATCATCATCCGCAATGAAGCATTGCGAAATAAATGGCTAAATAGGCACTACAGCTTCGATAATCCGGTGAGTGTTGCGGCATCGCAGGCGGCATATGAGAAGGGCGAAGCATGGCTCAATGAACTGCAAACCTACTTGGATGTAAATTTTGCGCTCGTGGATAATTACCTAAAAGAGCATCTCCCGAAAGCAAAATTCCTAATCTCCGAAGCGACCTATTTGGCCTGGGTTGACTTGCGTGCGTATTTCTCCGAAAGTGAGGACTTGCCCATGTTTTTTGCCTACAAAGCCGGCGTTCTTTTAGAAGGAGGCAACATGTTCGTGCAAAACTCGGATGGATTCATCCGCCTAAATCTAGCCTGCCCCAAAGCAACGGTAGAAGAGGGAATGAAGCGCATCGCGGATGCGGTGAATGCACATGTGAAATAGTTGATGGCAACTGTTATTTGATATATCGCCCATAAAAAAGATTGACCGAGTATGTTTGGTCAGTCTTTTTGCGGTTGGTTAGGTCAAAAATCAGATCAAGGTTGTTTTTGGATGCGCTACATTTGGCTTATGTATTCGTTCCAAGCCTCCACCGACCCTTGTTCCTTCTTCTCCGACAAATGCGTATAAATCCGCATAGTAGTCTGCACATCGGAATGCCCGAGATATTTTTGCGCAGTCAACATGTCCACTCCTGCATCATACAGCATGGTGGCGTAGGTGTGCCTTAGCTGATGTGCGGTGAAGTTCTCGATTGCCCAAATCTTGGGGTTGCTCCTACTCGCATCTCGCCCACCTGCTTTAAGGTTCAAGTGCCTAACAAAACTCGCCCAGTAGCGCACATATGTCGTATGCGTACATAGTCCGCCCGTTTTTCTCGGGCAAACGAGCGTATCGATCGCATTGCCGCGAGCTATTTGCAATATGGCAATCAACTTATCGGGAATAGGAACAATACGGCATCCTGCCCGAGATTTCGGCGCTTTGACCGCCACACGGTTGTTATCAAACCAAGCAGATTTGCTGATACTCAATGTCTTTGCTT
>CAYJPI010000207.1:0-4962 GCA_964372005.1 uncultured Oscillospiraceae bacterium
ACTATGAATCGACAGACTTATATTTATGAGGATGCAAACACCACCTCGCGCAAGATGTACATGATAGATATCGGAGCGGCACTTGAGGTTATCGATGAGCTTGAATCATTCGTGAAGGTGCTCATGAGCGATGGTGGAATCGGTTACATACTCAAGACTCATGTTACTGACACGATCACGGTGGATAATTCTTCCGTTAAGGCTGTGAGCGGATCTTTCATGACAACGCTTGCGGCCGAGGCCATAGCGCTCACAAATGAAGTGCGCGAGGAAAATGGCAAGGCGCCATTAGCCACCACAGATGCGCTCACATATGCCGCGATGGTGCGTTGCAATGAGATTGTAGAACGGTTTTCGCATACCCGCCCTGACGGGACACCATGCGTTACCGTTGATCCCATTCATATGACGGGCGAGAATATCGGATACGCGCAGACATCGAGCGGTAGCAGTGTTTTCAAAACCGCCGAATCGATCATCGTTACCGATGGGTTCATGCAGTCGCCCGAGCACTTTGATAACATGCTCTCGAGTGATTTTAGAACCATCGGAATGGCCGGCCAGGTTGTCGGCGATAAGACCTTCTGGGTTCAGGTATTTGGACCGTAGGGCGAAGGCGCAACGAGACGAAGGGACGAAGGGACGCAGGGACGCACGGGGCTCTGCCCCATGACCCCGCCAAGGGATTTTCATCCCTTGGATCCCTTTCTTTGAGCCGCTTCACGGCTCAGCAAAAATTAAAAAAATGCCACCCATTTTTGCGCCATTACGTTAAACGCAAAAATGGGTGGTCGTTTTTTTGAGTTTTTGGGCTTATTGATGCGGTTTATTTGAGGGCGATTTCTTTTTGCGCCTTCTTCTGGGGCGAGAGGTTTTCGCCGCATCGGGTGGAGCACTTTTAGTTTCCACGGCCGAAAATTTCGCTCGGGAAGCAGGTTTTTCGCGTTTAGGAGGAAGGTCGGTTAACTCAAAGTTTATCCTGCGCGATTCCATGTCAACGGAGTTCACGCGCACCTCCAATTGCTCGCCGAGCCTGAATACGCGCCCATGGCTACGCCCTATCAGACGGTGGGTTTTTTCATCAAAGATATAGTAATCATCACGCAGTGCATTGATATGCACCAAGCCTTCCACCGTATTACTCAGCTCCACGAAAAAACCGAATGAAGTTACACCTGCGATTACGCCCGCGCAGCTTTCGCCTATGCGGTCTTTCATGTATTCACACTTTTTCAAATCGTCAACCGAGCGTTCGGCTTCGGTGGCGGTTCTTTCGAGCACACTGCATTGCTCGGCCACGCCGGGCAATGTTGCACTGATTTTCGACAGGCGCTTTTCATCGAGCTTGCCGTGAATCAGCTCTTTTATGATGCGATGGCCTATAAGGTCGGGGTATCTTCGTATCGGCGACGTGAAGTGGCAGTAATACTTCGCCGCTATTCCAAAATGCCCTAAGCAGCTATCGCTATACTTTGCACGTTGCATAGCGCGCAACATCACTTTGGAAACCGCGCTTTCTTCGGGAGTGCCCTTGACGGATAGCAGTATTTTTTGAAGCGCGCGGGGCGTGATATCCCTTGTGTTACGCACACTAATGTTTAGCGACTGCAAGAACGCGTTTAATGAGGTGATCTTTTCACGATCAGGCGTTTCATGCACGCGATACATGAACGGAATGTTCAAGAACGCCATATGCTGAGCGACAGTTTCATTGGCGAGCAGCATACATTCCTCAATGATGCGATTCGATATGCCACGCTCGCGAATCACGATATCCTCCGTATGGCCTTTTTCGTTGAGTAGGATTTTCGCTTCGCCAAAATCGAAATCTAGGCTACCGCGCTTACTGCGTTTTTCACTTAGCAGACGGAAGAGCGCTTCTAGATTAGTGAGCATTGGGATGATAGCATCGTAGCGCTCCCTTTGCACCTCATCGCCCTCGAGCAGTGCCGAAACATCCTCATACACAAGCCTATATGACGAGCAAATAATCGTTTCTGCAAGGCGATGCGAAACGACTTTGCCCGTTTTATCTATCTCCATAAAGCATGACAAAGCGAGCCTATCCACGCCCTCGTTGAGCGAGCATATGCCGTTGGATAACTCTTCAGGCAACATGGGTATCACCCTGTCCGGGAAATACACGCTCGTGCCGCGCGCGAGTGCATCGATATCGAGTGCGGTGTTTTCCTTCACATAAGCGGAAACATCAGCTATATGTACGCCAAGATAGTAGTTCCCATTTGCGAGCCTATCGAGCGATATCGCATCGTCAAGATCACGCGAGTCTGCGCCGTCGATTGTGATAATAGTTTTATCTTTGAGGATTTCTCGCTTAAAGTATTCGTCCTCGGGGATGTTTTGTGCTATGCGCTTTGCTTGACGCATGGCATTCTTGGAAAAGTTCTCATCCAAACCATATTGACGTATGATGGAAAGAACTTGTGTGTTTGCATCGCCTTTTTTCCCGAGAATCTCAACTATGGTGCCAAGCAGAGGGCGTCTCCCATCGGGGTATTCGATGATTTTTGCAACCACCTTATCGCCTTGTTTTGGCTCCATTTCGCCGGGGGTTATTAATATGTCCATAGACATATGCGAATCATCGGGAACAACATAGCCGCCCAGCGCACTTTGCTGGACGAATGAGCCGACCACGCGTGTAAAACCGCGTTTTGCTATGGAGACAACTTCTCCCTCGGGAGAGCCGTTACGGCTTACCTGCCCGGAAGCACGCACCCAAACCATGTCGTTATGCATCGCCCCGTGCATCGATTCCGCCGGGATGAATATGTCCTGCGGGTCATCGCCATGGCGGAAAAAAGCAAATCCGCGCGCGTGCCCGATTATCTTGCCGAATATGCAATCCGATTGTTCTGCAAGAGCGAGTTTACGCTTCTTGGTAAGAAGTACCTTTCCTTTTTCGAGAAGCGTGATTACTGCCGCGTCCATCTCTTCGATGTTGCCCTTGATGATTTCCTTTAGCGCCGCCGCATCGAGCGGTCGTCCGTATTCGCGCAGAGCTTCTAAAATTTTTTCTTCCATACATTTTCCTTTTCTATAGCATTTCCATGCATCCTTTGCGTAATCACGGTGATTATCCTGCATTCACCGCCGCTTTTATTGGCTGTGGTGCATCCAATTTGAACATACGCAAGCTATGTGCAGTGCTATAAGTATTCCCTATTTTAATGCGTAAATGCAATACGGCACGCCATTCATGCGTGCCGTAAAGTTTCGTTTTCACTTTTGTAGTTATTATAATATTACCATGACGATAGCCAGCACGCCGAGCAATGCGGCGAACAGCTTTGTCAACCCTTTGAGTTTCGCTTCCTTGCTTGCGGACTTTGCTTTGCCTGCAAACTGCTGATTATCGCCACCCGCGAGGGAGCTCAAACCACCGGACTTTGCCTGCTGCATAAGAACAACCGAAATCAAGAGAATCGAAACGATCCATAGTAATACCGTAACCACTGTACGCGCTACTTCCATTTGACAATACCTCCAAAGATGACTGCAATGAACATTGTACCATGCATAACCAAATAATACAAGCCCTTTAAGCTAATTCATCGCGCTAAAATAATAATATTTTTGATTTAGATAGTTTCAACTATTGTCGACACTATCTAAGGATTCAACTTTTATATGTACTTCGCGGCGAATGCCTCAATCGGCATGGGTGCGTCGTAATAATAGCCTTGTCCCAGCGAGCAACCCATACTGCATAATAGTTCATGTTGTTCGGCAACCTCCACGCCCTCCGCCACCGAAACCAGATTGTTGAGCCTTTGACATAGCGTGATTGCCACCTCGGTTAGCGCCTTGGATTTATCATTTTTGTGGATATCGCTTATTATCTTCATGTCAATTTTGATCTCATCGAAATCTGACATTGCAAGGGATGTAAGATTCGAGTATCCGCTTCCGAAATCGTCCAGCGAGACAGAGAAGCCGGCGGCACAGAAGCTTTGGATTATTTGCGCCAAAACACTTTCGCCGACGCCATTTATTGTTTCAGTTATTTCGATGGTTATGCGGGATCTGTCAATGCCGTAATCATCACAAATTTTGGAGAACTTTTCAACAATACCCTTATCGGATATCGTCATCCTTGAACAGTTTACGGCTACGGAAAAGAGCTGATTTCTGCCCGCATCCTTCCATGCTTTAAGGGTTTTACATACTGTTTCAAGCACAAAAGTATCGATCTTTGAGATAATACCTTCCTTTTCATAGAAAGGTATGAACACTATGGGCGGTTGCAACACACCACTGGCTCCCATACGGCGCACCAAAGCCTCAGCACTGCGCACTTTCCCTGAGGCAAGGTCGATCTGCGGCTGTAGAAATACGACGTACTTATCATTCAATATTTCCAATTCAAGGTTTTCACTCAGCATGCGGGAGTAGTTTTCGCCTTCATATAAAATGTTATTATTATTCCTGGCACTTTCAAAGCTCTTATTCCAAGTATAACCTATGGAAGCCGAAAAATCGGATTCAAGTTTCAATTTTTGTTTCAAGAGGGCGATTTGCCCCTCAAAATCCGATTCCGACACATTTTCCTCGAGCACCACAAACTCATCTCCGCCTACACGGAAAATGTTCTCTGAGAATACTTCACCAAGCACATTGGCTGTCCTTTGTAGGACATCATCGCCAAATGCCACTCCGTTCGTATCGTTTAAAACACTTAGGCCTAAAATATCAACATAAGCTACGCCTAAACTATCCACGTGCTTCTTATCGAGTGCAGTAAGCGCGTTGCTGTAGCTATGCCTGTTCTTTATGCCGGTGAGGGTGTCGAAATAGCTTAGCTTGTTGAGCTTGGCTATGAGTTCTGTTTTGTCCATAAATGCTGCGGTGAACTTTGCAACGCTCTTGATTATGGATGTCTTTTTGTGGTTCCTTAAAGCATTGTCAACGCCGACAAAACCCGTAACCTCGCCACCATTA
>CAYJPI010000208.1:0-4959 GCA_964372005.1 uncultured Oscillospiraceae bacterium
TGTTAAGGATTATACCGTTGAGTATCGCCTATCCACTGAAGACGATAAGGATATCAACAATTACACCATCATGTACATGATCGAGAATCCCGATTACATTCGTATTGACACTAATGAAGCCCCCGCATCCGATGCTGCCGATGACGTAAATGGCGAAAAGGCATACGAGCTCTTCGAGACAGGAACGGAAGTTTGTGCATATGGGCAAGTGAAAAAAACTGTATTGGCTGAAATTGAAACATTTAATATTGCGGAATACCTTGACATCGAAAACATGTCATTGGAAAAAACCAACGAATTTAAAGCGGACGGTTCCTCCGTAATCAAGATTTACATCCCTCTCAAGATGTATACCTACACCTTTAACCCTGCAGAAGATAACAGAACCATGACATTCAAGGATGATGAAACTGAAGAAGTATACCAAATAGGCAATAAGTACAAATTGTATGCAAAGTACGGGCAGGATATCAGTGAAACATGGCCCTCTCAAGTGAATGTTGACTTCAAGATTAACGGAAAAGAAGTTGACGTAATGTGGACAATGCAAAACGAAGATGCGTCTAACTTTGGTTCGCATATCGAAACGTTGGGTGTAAAGTTGGCAGGCAACCCCGATGAGTTGACCAAGGGTATGAAATGGATAACCGTTGATCAGAAAAACACATTCAATGTGTACATTGAAGTGTTGAATGGAAGCGAGGATGCTGAAGAAAAAGTTACAAAGAAACATGATGGCAAGACATATGAACTGATTTCCACTCAAGACTTGAACAAGGCCATCGATGAAGTGAACTTCTCATTCGAAGGAATTGACAAGGATGCTGTTGATAGAGTTGAAGTTTCCAATAGGGAGTTTGATATTTTCTACGATCGTACCAGAAGCACCTTCACGCTTGACTACCAGGCATCCCAAACCAAAGAGAACAGGGTTAGAGAGGACGTACCCGCAGGAAGAGTAATCGACAAGGATAGGCTGGATATGTGGTTTAACGGGTGGACCGGACCCACTCGTGCAGGTTACGACTTCATCGGTTGGAGCTTCGACTCTGAAGGCACTAACATGATCGGCGCTGCAGCTGAAATCAACACAATTATGCCCGACGAGGACATGACCATCTACGCTATATGGCAGCAGGAACAGCACACCGTGACTTACTATAAGCACAGGGATGCAAATGAAGAAAAAGATAATACCGGCACCAAAGTGCAGGTTAATGACGGAGACAGAGCCCCCGACCGCGATGCACCCGACATGGAAACCGTAGCTGCCCTTTATGGTGTTGACGAGGATACCCACGTCTTCGGCGGCTGGTATGAGAAGCAGAACAACAAAGACACATTGAAAGAGGTTCCTTACAATTTCGACAGTGCTGTCACAGGCAATGTGAACTTGTATGCGAAGTGGGTAGAGAAAAACGACGCAGGCGAAGCCGCTCAATCCTTAACCGTTAATCATGTGCTTGTAGATGACAGTGGCACCGCAGTGCGCTCCTTCGAAGAAAATCGAGTGTACGATAACTCACAGAAAAAGACCATGGGAGTTACCATCTACAACAGTGAGCAGCTTATGTCACGCGGCTGGCCGTCGGCAGTATATTCCCTAAATGCTGTAGAAGATAACGACGCGATAAAGGGTTACACCGGTGAAGAAGACATGTCGTTCAACGTGGAGATAAAGAAGAACACGAATGTTGAAGTCACTATCACGTACACAAAGGAAGCTTTGGCCGAGAATTACACTGTATACTACGTGGCCCAGGATGAAAACGGCGATTGGGTAGATATCGCGCAGGAAGAAATAAAGCTTACCGCAGGTTTAACCCGCGTAGTGGCAAACGCAAAGAGCATACCCGGCTATACACCCAAGCAATACCAAAAAGTCATCGATTTGACGACCGCCGGGAAAAACCCCACCGTAACCTTCCAGTACGAAGAAAAAACCGAAGTTGCCTATGCAATAAGCTACTATGTTCGCACGGATGGCGGAGCTTACTCGTATGACAAAACCGTTAAAGACGAAGCTACCATGATTGCTCCTTCGGGCGAAACCAAAACGATTGCACCCGAAGACTCGTATATCGGCGAAGATGGCAATACTTACGAATTGGTCGCCGGTAACAATGGCCATTCCACCACGAAACTCATCGCCGCGGCAGGCACCACCACGTTCTACCTGTTCTATGAGAGAACGGCTCCCGTTCAGTCTACCGATTCCAACAATGATCCGGAAGACGATAACACCGGCAGCACCGGGGGCACCGGTAGCACCGGGGGCACCGGAAATACAGGAAATACGGTTAACAACCTGCCCGCTAACACCCCGCAGACCGTGAATGATGTTCAACAGTCAGCAGCACCCCAGCTCAACCTCCCGGAAGTAGCACCCGCCGCAGCATCGGCTAGTGCACCGGTAGCGCAGCCCGAAGTGCAGACCGCGAGCATCCCCGATGCACAGATTCCCTTCGCGGCAACTCCCGAGCAAGACGATGCTCAGGATGAAATGCCGGAAACCGTATCCATCGACGATAGCAATATCCCCATGAGCGATGCGGCCGGTGTGGTTGATTCCACTTCCTCCTTCCCCGTTTGGGCAATCGTGCTCGGCGTGGTAGTCGCAGGTGCAGGTGTATTCTTCCTCGTAGGAAAGAAGAGAAAAGCAAGGTAACCTAACAATCCCCCCTCGTGCAATATAGCGCGAGGGGGGATTTTGCGTTATATAGGTTTTCAACTTCAGTGTGCATACGATGCCATATGGGATTTCGATTGCAAATGACCCCAATTTAAGTTAAAATAAGAATGCCTATACTGAAATCCTCGCACGCGGAGGAGTTCACTTTTATTGTTACGACTTAAAACAGCTCAAAATTCTATCGTTTCAGCCATTATTCAAATTATAAGAAGGAGGTGTGAAGATGATGCCGAAACTCAAGCGCAATCATTATTTAGCCATTTGCGCGGTGCTCATCATCACATCTTTACTGCTTATTTGGCCGAGCGGAAATAACAAAGAAGAAATCTTTGTATCTGAATTTGTGGAGCCATATCAAGAGATAGCATCAGAGCATCTTTCGGGCGAGGGTATCGTTTACTCTTCGAACAAGTCCGTATTATACGATTTATCCCTAAAAGATGGTGCGTCTCTTTACCATATTCAAGCCGAGCCATTTATAGAGCATGATGCGAATTACCACTTCATACCACATATTGCACAAACCGTCGTCATCATGGTCGATAGAGATATGACGGATGCAAAGATTGAGAGCTTCGCCGATTTACTTAGCAGTGATGAGAATATTACCTTCGATTTGGATGACAGGTTTTACTCGAACGACTGGGGAAGCATGAAAGCACAACAAATCATACTCGCGATGGCTTACGCTCTCGACAAGTCCTACGATATCGAAGCCGTGGGCAAATTTATGCGCTTTCTCTGGGATGATAATGATCGCTTCGGATATCAGGATATGTGGCAACCCATTGTAGTTACGCTCGATAGCGTAGCGGCACACTATATCAAGGAAGGCCGAAATATCGAAGTTATTGTGCCCTCCGACGGTACAATAACCTTGGAGTATGGCCTTTTGTATTATGGCGATGCACCCACATTTGCGTCGGGTATGGAAACGGCTTTAGTTGAAGCGGGCTATCGTTTGCCAAGCGGCGAAGCGGATGCAATGCTCTACCCTGCCGACTATATAAATGCGCACAAACCGATCGACGCGGAGGGTTATCGCAATGCCGCCGCCTCGCTCGGCCCTATAATAAGGCGCGAAACCTTTGCAGGCGATAGGTACAATTTCGCAAACATCATCGAATATGCGGTGGTATTTTTGGTATGCTTGCTCGTTTTGATCGTTTATATTTACTCCGTTAAGCGCAGAATTACGGACAGGCACATCGCCTCGGCTCTCGTATTTTCATCACTCATGCTAATATTCTTTATCGCGATTGGACTACTGAAATACTTGGTTGAAAACAACCCCGCACTCGAAACACTCTTGTGGTATAGCTTTTATATACCGATGTTCGCTTTGCCCGCAAGTTTAGTGTATGTGATGATGCGTGCAGAGCACACTGTCCGCCCAACCAATATCGTACGGGCGATCAAGCGGTTCAAATGGTATGTATATGTGCAGATTGCAGTGCTCATTATGGTTTTCACCAACCACATACATGAGTGGGTTTTTATAGTTACCGACTTTCAGCACTCATACCATAGGTACAACTTTGGTTATGCAATAATTCTTGGCGTGATGTATGTAGGGATATTGATTACTTTGTATACATTGATAAGCCAATGCATCCATTCGCCGAGAAAAAAAGCCCTTTTATGCCCCGTGATTATGGTAGTTATAATGCTTGCCTATTCTTGCGGACATATTTTTGATTTTGAGCCCGTGCTTAATTTTGAAATATCCATTGCAATAGCCATTTTAGCCATCGGCTTTGCGGAACTTTGCATGCTGAGCCGAATTTTTCCCCATAACAAAAAGCATAGAACGCTTTTCCTCCATTCAAGTCTTGCCATGCAGATAAAGGACACCACCGGCACAAAAGAAAGCTCATTTGTTGTACGGGAGATGGACGAAAACTATGTTTTGCGCGAGTGGGATATACCCGGCGGTACTTTTTTGTATTTTGAAGATCAAACATCTTTGAATAACATGAACCGCAACTTGGAGCATATAAACCAAATGCGCCGCGAGAACAACCGCCTTCTTCTTCAAAAAGGCAAACTCCAAGCGGACCAAGCCGCACTTGCCGTACAGCGCAGGATTTACGAAAGCATCGACCGAATATTGTTAGACGGCACGAATCAAATCGAGGAACTTTCAAAGTCCATCGATCAAAGCGACGATCGCAAACGCGCTATGGCAACCATCAACATCCTTTCATGCATAATGAAGCGCGCTTGCATGTTCCGCATTAACTTGTTATATCAGCAAAGCCAGCAAG
>CAYJPI010000209.1:0-934 GCA_964372005.1 uncultured Oscillospiraceae bacterium
ATATGGTAGGCGGTTACCCAATAGCGAAGACATTCAATGATCATGTTCTTAACCAATGGGTGGTTGCAGTTAACCGAATTTCCGCAACCGCTAAAGTTATAATACTTACCATCCGGTGTGAGTATATAGTAGATATTATTATCGAAGCCTTTAAATGAGATGAAGGGGCCGTGCTCATTTCCTTCTGCGGTATGGTTGAACACCACATCGAGGAATACCTCGATTCCATTTTCGTGAAGAGCATTAACAAGCTCCTTCAACTCATAACCTTCTCTATTGTATTCGATGCTCGCGGTATAAGAAGTATTGGGTGCAAAAAAGCTAACGGTATTGTATCCCCAATAATTATATAAATCCTTACCATCTACCGTGCGATGATCGAGCATCTCGTCGAATTCGAAAATAGGCATGAGCTCAACCACATTTACGCCAAGCTCAACCAAGTATGGGATTTTCTCCATTATGCCGCGGAAAGTTCCGGGGTATGTTACCTTGGATGAACGGTGGCGGGTAAAGCCACGCACATGCATCTCATAGATAATCAAATCTTCATTCGGGATAAGCGGTTTTTGTGCGGAACACCAATCGAAGTTATCGATAACCACTCGAGCCTTATAAAGATTACCGCCTGTGTACTGGTCACCCCAGACGCTTTGCCCGGTAACGGCCTTTGCATAGGGGTCCAGCAGGAAACGATCCTTGTCGAACAACAATCCTTTTTCGGGATTGTATGGCCCATCCACCCTGTATGCATACTCGAAATCCTCTATGTCAAGGTCGAAAACTATCATAGAGTAAACTTTGCCGATTCGGTAATGTTCGGGAATGGGCAATATTGCATATGGGGTATTTTCAGCGCGCTTAAAAAGCGCAATCTCGATGGATGTGGCGGAGTGTGAGTGTATAGTGAAGTTTACGCCACAGGGTATGGCTG
>CAYJPI010000209.1:944-1377 GCA_964372005.1 uncultured Oscillospiraceae bacterium
TGTATTTCGTACATTCCGGGGCGCACTTCATAGCCACCTATTACGTTCATCGGTTGTAAGTTTACATTTCTAACCATGCTCGTAAGGCGTACGGTTTGAGGCAATTCGATAAAGGACGAATCCCTTTCTTCGATGTTCTCCTGCATGTGGATCACATATCCTTTCAATGCTTAGTTGCCATTTAAAGCTTATTTTTCAAAATAGCATCTACAGTTTGTATATTTACAGTATACCCTGAAAGGGCAAAATGTCCATACGACAGATAAAATTCAGCCTTTGTAGACACTTGTTGGAATTTTACCTATATAAAATACCCCATTATTTCGGGATTATTCAATGGAGTTGCATCAAAATGAAAAAAAATGTGGAAAAAGCTTGACATTTTCGTTAGCGAATGCTAACATAAGTACGCAAAGTTTGCTATTCCTAACCT
>CAYJPI010000209.1:1387-4392 GCA_964372005.1 uncultured Oscillospiraceae bacterium
AAGAGGCATGGAAATCTTAATTTTAAAACGAAAAATTTGGAGGGTTATTTATGAGGATTGCATTAGCAGGAAATCCGAACAGCGGCAAGACAACTTTATTTAATGCCATTACGGGCAAAGTAGAGCATGTTGGAAACTGGGCGGGCGTTACGGTGGAAAAGAAGGAAGGCGACATAAAGAAATCGCTTTGCTCCCGTAATCAAGATATACGTGCGGTTGACTTGCCGGGCGCATATTCCATGTCTCCGTTCACTTCCGAGGAGAATATCACAAAGGAATTCGTAAAAACGGAAAATCCTGAAGCTATCATTAACATCGTTGATGCAACCAGCCTCTCTCGTAGCTTGTTCTTCACGACGCAGCTTCTCGAGCTTGGCATACCGGTTGTTGTTGCGCTCAACAAAGCGGATTTGAACCGCAAGCTCGGCATCACTATAAATGTTGACAAGCTTTCCGCATCGCTCGGTTGCCCGGTTATCGAAACGGTTGCCACAGCAGGTACAAATCACGGCCTCGATAAGCTCATGGAAACCGTAGTTGCACAGGTCGGTAAGGCGCAAAGCGCACCTTTCGCGGCCGGCAATGTCGATATGAAAAATGAAAAAGCAGTTCAAGCTTCCGACAAGAGCCGTTTCGCATTTGTAAACGGTATTATCAAAGAGGTTGAATCGCGCAAGGTTGAAAGCGGCAAGCAGAACTCGCAGGATGCGGCTGATCGTATTATCGCAAACAAATGGCTTGGAATACCGATTTTCATCGCGGTTATGTGGGGTGTATTCTCGCTCTCGCAAACCTATGTCGGCCCCTGGGTAGCTGATTTACTCGTTGGCTGGATTGATGGTTTCTACGGCTGGGTAGGCGGACTCATGGGAGAAAACGTTTCACCCATCTGGTCGGCACTCTTGCTTGACGGCATCATCGGCGGTGTAGGCGCTGTTGTTGGCTTCCTACCGCTCATCATGGTAATGTTCTTCCTTCTCGCACTGTTGGAGGATTGCGGTTACATGGCGCGCGTTGCCGTTGTTATGGATCGTTTGCTCAAGTTCGTTGGTCTCTCCGGTAAATCCATCATTCCGATGGTAATTGGTACCGCTTGCGGTATACCCGGTGTTATGGCAACGAGAACTATCAGAAACGTACGCCAAAGACGTACTACCGCAATGCTTGCACCCTTCATGCCATGTGGCGCGAAGCTTCCTGTTATTGCATTGTTCGCCGGCGTATTCTTCGAAGGTGCAACATGGGTAGGTACCCTCATGTACTTCGTTGGTATTGCAATCATCATCGTTGCGGCTTTCCTCATCCAGCGCATTACCGGTGAGAGAGACGCACGCTCCTTCTTCATCATGGAGCTTCCCATGTATCGTTTCCCGAGCATTAAGCGTGCTACAATCTCCATGCTTTCGCGTGGTAAGGCTTTCATTATCAAAGCCGGTACAATCATACTGCTTTGCAACGCTGCGGTACATATCATGCAGACATTTGACTGGAGCTTCCAGGTTGTTGCGGAAGGCATGGAAGGCACGAGCATACTTGCGAGCATCGCTTCTCCCTTCGCGTTCCTCCTCATCCCCCTCGGCTTTGGTATCTGGCAGCTTGCGGCAGCAGCTATCACCGGTTTCATCGCTAAGGAGAACGTTGTTGGTACATTGGCTGTTGTATTCGGAATCACCAACTTCATCGACACCGAAGCTCTCGAACTCGTAGCGGGCGCGGCTGATGTTGCTTCCATCATGGGTATGACATCCGTTGCAGCACTTGCATACCTCATGTTCAATCTCTTCACACCTCCTTGCTTCGCCGCTATCGGTGCTATGAATGCCGAAATGGATAGCAAGAAGTGGTTGTGGGCCGGCATAGGCTTGCAGTTCGGCACAGGTTATGTTGTTGCATTCCTCGTGTATCAGATCGGCACACTTATCACCGCGGGTACTGTGGGCACAGGATTTATCCCCGGCCTCATCGCAGTTGGTGCTATGATTGCCTATGTGGTATACCTTGTATCAAGAGGTAACAAGAGAGCCGATGCTAAGCTGAAAATAGCAAACGTAGGTGCCTAATATGGGTGATGTGATCGTAATTGGCATAATCGTAGTTGTTGTTGCGGCTGTGGTTGCATACATTGTTCGCCAAAAGAAAAACGGTGTTAAGTGCATCGGGTGCCCTACGGGCGGCAAGTGCGGTCACAAAAAAGAAGATAACCACTCCTGCAACTGCGGGAAAGGATAAAAGCTAAAATCCCATTAGCAAAGTAACAAGTATCCCAAAGCGAACTTCAAAATAAACTGAAGTTCGCTTTTTTGTATATATATAACGAGGGCATGTTAAAAATTTTCATTGCTGTCGAAATATATTTCAGTTTTCATGATAAATTCACAAAAACTTGCTTGACGAAAAGCCCAAACAACTATAATATATTGCTATAGACGCATAGAGATTGCAAATAGAGGAGACCGTCAACCTCGACGATCTTGATTTTCATGTGAAACACTATGCAGAGTTTGTCGAATATTGATGCATATTGCAGAAGGGAAAAAATAAATGGCTACTAAAGAAAATGGAGTACAAAATATTCGCTCAATAGCAAGCGAAATTCAGCCGCGTTCTATGGCGGCAAGAGACTGGGTATTTCAGGTAATTCGCTCGGCGATTGTACGTGGAGTTCTGCCCGGTGGGATGCCGCTTCGCCAGGATGAAATTTCCGCGGCACTGAGCGTAAGTCACATACCTGTCAGAGAGGCATTTCGCCAACTGGAGGCACAGGGTCTTGTAAGGATTTTTCCAAATCGCGGCGCTGTTGTCACAAAACTTACCCGCAAAGAAATGGAAAATCTGATGGATATACGTGCCATGCTTGAAGTGGGTGCTTTAAGGGAGGCAATGCCGAACATCAATGACGATGATTTAGATACCCTAGCGCGCCTTCTCGATAAGATGAAGGATGAGCGTGATCCCGTGAAACTCGAAGAGCTTAATTCGCGATTCCATTTCACATTGTACCAGCC
>CAYJPI010000209.1:4451-4948 GCA_964372005.1 uncultured Oscillospiraceae bacterium
GATGCAGAAAAGGCATGTGCGATTTTGATCGACCACCTTGTTTCTACCAAGGCACTTTTTGAAAATCAAGAATCGATGTAGTTAAAACGAACATCATATATGATAAAACCCTGCAAAACGATGAGTTTTGCAGGGTTTTTTACAAAACATTAACAATAATGTTCTCTTTTTTAGTGGTAAAAACAGCCATGGTTGTGGTAAACTATCTATAGACGAGATAGTAGCGAGGCAAGGATGCCAAGCGAAACCGTCGCATGTGAAAAATAGGATGATTGCGAACAAAGTTTGCTTATCTTTGCTCACGGTAACTATACTTGAAGGAGCTAATTTAATGCTGAAGAAAATCACCACATGGGTTATAGTAATCGCCACACTTGCACTGCCTGCTTCCGCTTTAGCAGAGGAAGTTCAAGTAACGAGTTTAACTGCCGGATTCTACAATGATCCCGAGAGCGATATTTTCCCATCGGGAATTGTTACACGTGGAGCTAAGCTTG
>CAYJPI010000210.1:0-4947 GCA_964372005.1 uncultured Oscillospiraceae bacterium
TCTTTCGCTATGAATTTTTATTCGAAACGCCATTAAAAAATTGCATAATATGTAATATAATAAAAAAAGAGTAAATTTAAAAAGTGTCACAGCCGAACGAAATGATGATATATTATTCATATTTTGTGATTAAGTAACAAAATGAGCATTTTTCTGCATGTTTTTGGTTTGCGAATACTCGAATTTTATAAGTTTTTTTGAAAAAACGTAACAAATGTGATTATTGGGTATTGGTTTTTCAAATGCAGTATGATAGAATGAAGTCAGAAAGGATGGTATCGTCAATTAAGCGATAGATTCACCCAAAAAGGCTATAATTTGGATGGTTTTGATTCCAAATTGTACTACAGCTCATCACTTTATGCAAGCACAAAGTGTGACTGTAAGAAAAACGTTTAAATGACCTACCATATGAGGATTAATCCATGAATAATCTACGAAAAAAAATTGGAGGAAACGGCAAATTCAGTGACGACGGTTTAACCGGTGTAAAGAAAGACCGTCCGAAATTGACTCTTGTTACCGAGGCATCAGCCACGTTCCCGGAAACGGCAAAATCATTGCCGGATAAAGTAGAGCGCAGTATAGAAACTTCGTTCTCTAAAATGAAGATGTACATCGATTGATGCTACATCATGCGTATGGTGAATAGAACATACTAAATTTCGCGGGGCTGACTCCGAGGTAATGTTTGAACGCCTGCGCGAACACTCTTGCATCCTCATAGCCCACTTGTACGGCGACTTTTTGTACAGGTACGCCCTGATGTAACAACACACTTGCATGTCTCATACGCAAAAACAAAATATGCTTATATGGAGAACAGCCTATATTCTTTTTAAACAATCGGATAAAGTGCTCCGGCGACATGTTCATTGTTTCGGCAAGCATCCCCACTGATAGCGAAGGGTCATTAAGCCTTGTTCTCATTATGTTTAGCGCATTTCTTATCGGTGTCGAAACATCACTCAAAAAACCCATCCTAAAAAACAAGCCTTCAAAACTTTGAGCCAGACCACTGCAAACTTTTGTGGTGTAATCAAATTCAACAAACTCGCGTTCCAATGCGCAAAGCAGATGCGAAAGCATAGTATTCTCATCAACAATAATAGATTCAAGCGAGGAAACTACGCTTGGTGCAACATCCAAATGCGCCCACAAGCATCGAAGCGGATTATCTTTATCATGTATAATGCGATATGGAACCGTTGATGGAAAGAGGTACAAGCTGCCTACCTCCAACTTTTTTGTAATGCCTTGCCCCATATACGTTACATCGCCGGATAAAATATAATAGAAACGTGAGAAGCCCGGTGCGGTAAGCTCGCATACTCCCCAGTCCGGCGGTACGGTTTGGATTGCGCCTTCAAGAATGATCATACACATCTCCCTCTCAATTATCTATATCAATTATTATGACATGAATATCAAATATTCGCAATTTATTTATGAGTGTTTTTGATGTAAAATAATAAAAAACATTCAGCACAGGAGAAAATATCATGTTGACACAAAATCAAATATCAATACTAAGAACATTAGCGGATCAATGCATAACATTTGCTAAAAGTGACGATCAACTTAAAACTCAAGAGCTTTGGGCGGCACTAAACAACGGAAAAATGATTAGACCCATGATAACCATTGACCAGATTCCTTGGCATGAGATGGATGTTGACGGAAGCCTTGTCTGCCAAATCGATGATCCATACTGGCGCGGGGTTGAGTACTCGTTGCGTCAATACGCGTACCGCATCAAACATATGCCGGCCGACATGGTTCTCCCCCCTTACATTATGATTCCGCGCATCCTGAATGACCCTAAGTTTCGCCGTTTTGGGCTTTCCGTTTCTGAGGATACCGCGTTTACAGATTCCGGAAACGACATAATATCGCATAGCTACATCAATCAATTCGAAAAAATATCCGATGTTGAGAAGATTCAATTCACGGATTTCAGCGCAAACGAAGAAGCCGAAGCTCGTGTTATGGATGAAGCCGATAAGATTTTTGGCGGGATCGCTCCTGTGTATTTCGAAGGCGTAAGCTTACACCTAGGTTTGTGGGATACCGTAGCCGAATGGATGAGTGTTGAAGAATGCTACATTAACCTTCTGGATGAACCTGAGCTTTTGCATGCTATAATGGATCGGGTTACAAATGTTGCACTCTCTTGGATTGAATCGGGTAACAAGCAAGGATTATTCGACACCGCATCCGCTATGACTCACTGCTCCTGCACGTTGACAGCGCCTTTCGCAGATAAACCGGTTATCGGCACATCTGACAATGCTTGGGCTTTCTCAATGGCACAGTTGTTTACATCTGTGGCACCCTCCGTAACCGATGAATTCGAAGTTGCCTACATGACAAAGCTGTTCAAGCATTTTTCAAAGGTATATTACGGTTGCTGCGAGCGTTTGGATGATCGCCTCGACATCATTACAAAGATGCCGAACCTCGCCAAGGTATCTTGTAGCCCTTGGAGCGACCGCGAAAATTTTGCACAAAAACTTCCCAAGCACCTAATTATGTCCCAAAAGCCCAATCCTGCCTTTGTTGGTGGAGGCGCCTTCGATGAGAATGTTATACGAAACGACCTGCGCGCTACGATTGCAGCAGCGAAAAATGGCAATGTTGGCCTTGAGTTTCTATTAAAGGACAATAGCACATTGCAATACGAGCCTGATAGATTATGGAAATTTAGTAAAATTGCAATAGAAGAAGCGCAAAAATGGTAATAATATGTTTATAATGCAGTCATATTTGCGCTAAACGATTCGTTTTGTGAAAAAATTTATAATTATCACTTGATATTTCTTTACCGATGATGTTATAATGGTGTCGCAAGGAAGGTTTGGTTCGCCACATTCTACTCGACCTTATATGTTTCGAGAGATTTGTATGCCGCTCCACTTGATTTTTCTTTGCGTCCCGTTATTTTTCTTATTTTTTTTGAATCATCGCGTAACGTTTTGCTATTACGTCGATGCAACAATTTTTTTGACAATTTCTATAATCAATAGCAAGGAGAATTTTATGACCGCAAGAGAACGAGTACTCTCCAGTATCTCTCATAAAGAGCCCGACCGCGTAGCAAGAGACATGAGCGCAACGCCCAGCTCGGGGATTTCCGCCCTCGCATACAATAATCTTGTAAAGCATATGGGTTTTGATGTTGGTGGTGCAAAAATTTACGATGTTGTACAACAATTGGCACAGCCGGACGACGTCGTACTCGATCATTTCAACATAGATGTTGTTGATATCGGCCGTACATTCAACGATCTACCTTCCGATTGGAAGAAAGCTGATCTGTATCCGAACGAAGAAGTGTTCGTTCCCGATTGGTTTGACTATAAAAAGGAAGGTACAGATTTTACTGTTTACAACAAAGGACAAAAAATTGCAAGAATGCCCGAAGGTGCAACCTTTTTTGATGGCACTTATGTCCCCTACCCCGACGAAATTCCCGAAGATTTGAGCGATCTTGACGCCCAGATGGATATGATTCTCTGGCAAAAGCTCGTGCATTCACCTTGGGATCACTCCGCTGAATCGGATTTCTGGAAACAACTACGTGAAAGAACGCTTAAACTTCGCGAATCAACGGATCGCGCACTGCTCATCGTTTGCGGATGCAATATGTTCGAGTGGGGCACATTCCTTCGCCGCATAGACGAGTATCTTTGCGATATCATCGCAGATCCCGAAGGCATTATTCGCTTAAATGAAGCATTGATTGAGCGCCACATTAAAACGCTCGAAAAAGTATGTGAATCCGTCGGCGATATAGTTGATGTTTTGCGTTTCGGCGATGATCTTGGCCTAGATACCGGATCATTCATGAAAGCAGAGCAATACAGGCAGCTATTTAAGCCATACCACACAAAGCTCAACGAGTATGTGCACAAGAATTCTTCAATGAAAACCTTCCTGCACAGCTGTGGATCGATATACGAGCTCATGCCTGACCTTATCGAAGCAGGGTATGACATTATAAACCCCGTGCAAACTTCGGCGAAAAACATGGAAGCGTGGAGAATCAAAAAAGAATTTGGAAAAGACATCACGCTATGGGGCGGCGGATGCGATACAAGAGACATCCTAAACCATGCAACCCCGGAAAAAGTTCGCGACCATGTAAAGGAAACCCTCGATATAATGGCACCGGGCGGTGGATTTGTTTTCAACACCATCCACAATATTATGCCCGATGTACCACCTGAGAATATCGTTGCGATGTTTGAAGCGGTGGATTCATACAAATAATCGTTCCTACTCGCTATGTGCGAGTTAAGATACGGGAGGAGGAAAGTCATTGAACCAAACAGCACCGGCCTTACAAATGAACCAGGTCAGCAAGCGCTTCCCCGGCACTCTCGCGGTCGATCATGTCGACTTTGAGGTGAGGGTTGGCGAGGTCCATGCACTCATGGGCGAGAACGGCGCGGGAAAATCAACCCTTATGAAAATGCTTGCGGGTTCGTTCACCGATTATACAGGTGAAGTTATTATTCACGGAAATAAGGTTGAACTACATTCCCCTAAGCAGGCGCAAACAGAAGGCATCGCAATGATGTATCAGGAACTCAATGTAGCGTACAATCGTTCCGTTGAGGAGAATCTTTTCATCGGGTGTTTGCGTGTTAAAGGCTTCATGGTTGATTCAAAGAAACTTCGCGAAGGTGCAATTGAGCTTTTAAAGCGAGTGCATCTTGATGAAACAATTGACCCGGGCATGCAAATGAAGCACGTGAGCCAGCATCAACAGCAGCTCATCGAGCTTGCAAAAGCACTGCATCACAACCCCAAAATTCTTGTTATGGACGAGCCGACCTCCGCACTTTCAAGTGAAAAGGTTAAGCTCTTGTTCGATATAATTCGCGAGATCAAGAAAAACGGAATTTCCGTTATCTACATTTCTCACCACTTACAAGAAATCTT
>CAYJPI010000211.1:0-4871 GCA_964372005.1 uncultured Oscillospiraceae bacterium
ATGGTGATAATATTCTTGCCCATGCGCGCTATTCCTCCTTTAATCCACATATGGTCAACCAAAGCTTAATGCAAATGATTACTTACTATATCTATCCTCTTCACTGAATATGCATCCGCAATATTTTTGCATGTACAATTCCATACCGCGAGCCTTTCGTTGACCTTCTCGAAAAACCGCCCTGAAATCACGGTGAATAAATTCTACCCCGTATTTCTTCGCTGCGGCTTCGCCTGTTTGTTGCATCAACTCGTGGTTTTGATAAGGGCTGATGAACAAAGTTGTCGTAAATGCGTCGAAGCCATTTTCTTTCGCGTATTGCGCAGTCTTATATAGGCGCATACGATAGCAAGTCTCGCAACGCTCGTCGAATGCACTGCCAACTTCGTTAAGAAATGGGCGCAATCCATATTCATCTATGCTGTGTACGGGGAGGTCAATCCCCTTTGCATAATCGAAAAAGGCGTTTTTGCGAGCTTGATATTCCGTGAAGGGGTGTATGTTCGGGTTGAACCAGAACCCCTCCACGGTGAAGTTTTCCTTGCGTAGCGCATCTATGCACTCGATAGAGCATGGTGCGCAACATGCATGAAGAAGTACGTGCATGTTTTTACATCCTGCGCTCTTCGATCTCTTCGTTGATACGCGCGAGGAAGTCCGCAACGCTCATCGTGCCGAGGTCACCTTCCTTGCGCGAACGCACGGCAACCACATTGTTTTCAACCTCTTTATCGCCGATAACGAGCATGTAGGGTATCTTCATCATCTGCGCCTCGCGGATCTTGAAGCCGATCTTCTCGTTGCGAACATCTACATCCACACGGATTCCTGCGGCTTTAAGCTCTTCCATCAGCTCGCGTGCGCGATCGTCCGTGCGGCTCGTGATGGTGAGCACCTTAACCTGCAAGGGCGCAACCCAAGTGGGGAATGCACCTGCGCAATGCTCGGTTAAAATCCCGATGAAGCGCTCGATGGAGCCGAACACCACCGTGTGGATCATAACGGGGCGATGTTTTTCGCCATCCGCGCCGACATAGCTTATGTCGAAACGTTCGGGCATCTGGAAGTCGAGCTGGATGGTTCCGCACTGCCAAGTACGGCCGATTGCATCCTCGAGGTGGAAGTCGATCTTCGGGCCATAGAAAGCACCGTCGCCTTCATTTACAACATATGCGATGCCATCCGAATCGAGTGCTTCACGCAAAGATTCCGTCGCGATTTCCCATTGTGCATCGCTACCCATCGATTTTTCGGGGCGCGTGGAAAGCTCAACGGAATACTTGAAGCCGAAGGTATCGTAGAAGCAACGGAACTTGTCGATAACACCGAGGATTTCCTGCTTGATGTGATCTTCGGTCATGAAGATATGTGCATCATCCTGGGTGAAGCAACGAACGCGCATTAGCCCGTGAAGAGCGCCCGAAAGCTCATGGCGATGCACGAGGCCAAGTTCACCTAAACGCTCGGGTAGATCGCGGTAGGAGTACATCTTGCGCTTGTATGCAAGGATTGAGCCCGGGCAGTTCATCGGCTTAACGGCGAAGTCCGCATCGTCGATCTTGGTGAAGTACATATTGTTCTGGTAATGATCCCAGTGACCCGACTGTATCCAAAGATCGCGGTTAAGTATGATGGGGGTTTTAATCTCCTTGTAGCCGCGTGCTTGGTGCTGGTCGCGCCAGAAGTTTTCAAGCTGGTTGCGAAGCGTCATACCATTGGGGTAGAAGAAGGGGAAGCCGGGGCCCTCGTCGAGTATGTCAAAAAGGTCAAGGTCGCGGCCGAGCTTTCTATGGTCGCGCTTCTTCGCCTCTTCAAGGCGAGTGAGATAAGCATCGAGGTCGGCTTTCTTTTCAAAGGCCGTACCGTAGATACGCTGGAGCATCTTGTTTTTTTCGCTACCGCGCCAGTATGCGCCCGCAACGCTCATGAGCTTGACATTTTTCACCTTTGCTGTGGACGCAACGTGAGGGCCTGCACAAAGGTCAACGAAATCGCCCTGCTTGTAGAAACTTATGATGGAATCCTCGGGTAAATCTTCGATGAGCTCAACCTTGTAAGGCTCGTTATTTTCCTTCATGTAGGCGATAGCCTCGTCGCGCGGCATTTCAAAGCGCGAAAGCTCGAGGTTTTCCTTGGCGATTTTTTCCATTTCCTTTTCGATTTTCGCAAGGTCATCAACCGAGAAGGGTGTTTCTTTGTCAAAATCATAGTAGAAGCCGGTTTCGATGGCAGGGCCTATCGCGAGTACGGCATCGGGATAAAGGCGCTTTACTGCCTGCGCAAGCATATGGCTGGCGGTATGCCTAAAGCCCCAGCGTGCGTCCTCATCATCCCAGTTCAAAAATTCAATGCTGTGGTCGCCTTCGATGGGGCGAAATGCATCCGCGCGCTCGCCGTCAATGCGACATAGAAGCGTTGCTTTTGCAAGCCTCGAGCTGATGGATGCCGCAATCTCGATGGGCGTAATTCCGTCTTGAAACTCTCTCGTTCCGCCGTCGGGGAAGGTGATAATCATTGGTGTTTCCTCCTGTTTTTTCGTATTTATCTGTTTGGCGATGAACAAAAAACGTCCCTCGCCTAAAATAAGGCAAGGGACGGCATTTAATTAGGCCGCGGTTCCACCCTCGTTGCAATTTAATAATCGCCACTTTCATTATAGCTTGGTTCACCCGCTACAAGGCGTTATGCGGTCCGCAAAGCGGTACTCTTGCATTTTTTCCTCGATGCGCTTTCAGCCGCGACGCATCCTCTCTTGTTGAAAAAATCGAAGCAAAAGTGTGTTTTTGCATCTTCCCACACACGATTATTATATAACGCGATTTTCAAGTTGTCAAACAGTAAATCACTCTGCGCGGAGGCGAATTGCATTTACAGGACATACCTCTATACAGTTTCCGCACTCGTCGCATCTGTTGGCCAATACACTGTAGGGCATATCTTCCTTTATCGCATTGAAGGAACATACATCGAAGCACGCACCGCAAGAGATACACTTTTCCTCCTCGATGCGAACGCCCGGTTGTTCTACCTGTGCGCCGCCAAACGCGAATGCTACCCTTTCAAGCTTATGGTCGCGATTCTTCTTAGCGAAGTCAAAATCAAATATATCGCCGCTCGCTTTATGCATAACGAATATTTTGGTTGCAGGGTATTTTTTCATATCGTGGCCGGCTACATTAAAGTGTTTGTTCTCTTTCCCCTTTGCAAGCACCTCATCCAATGTGAGCTCGCGCACCTCGCCGGACATGCGCGCCGTATAGCCCGGTGCAAAGAATGGGAGATTGTTTTCATCGTAGTCAACCTGTGTTTTCGGGTACTGGCCACATACGCTGAGTATCCCATTTGTCTTCAATTGTTTATAGAAGGGCTTGGTGTTCATTGTGCTAAAGTATACGCCGCCATCATCATAGGCAAAAAAATGCGCTATCCGGGAAACCACCTTTTTCCCATCCCAGGTGGAAAAGGATAAACAGCCTATTTTATCGAAGGCTTCATAGATTTCGCTAATGGTCATGATTTTCTCCTTTTGGCATATTGCGTTGCGATGTATTGGGCCGTAACCTTCATCAAGTCGATTTGGAAAAGCTCCGTACAATCTTCCGATACATTGGATACAGCATTCATATCGATGATATAAAAGCCGTTTTTGGTTTCGATGATATCCATGCTGCCTGTTTCGATGGAGAGTATCTTCATAGCTTGCACTGCAGTTTGCTTGATTTCGTCGCTACATTCGGGATAAAAGGCATATGTTGAACCGAATTGATATGCCGAAAGGCCATTCGAGGCTACGCTTCTTTTAAGTATCAACACGCATTCATCGCCGATAACTTCCACACGTGTTAAAAAACCATATACGGGTTCGATGTATTCTTCGGCGATGTACATTATGTCGGGCGCGGTTTCCATAGATTTTCGAAGTTCGGTTTCATTCTTAATTATGTATGTCGCATTCGTGCGGCCGCCGCAATCCGGTTTTGCAATCATTGGGTATTTGAAGTTCTGCTTTACTATATCGGCCTTGTTGAACACGCCGAACACCTCGGGTACCTTTATGCCGTTTTCACCGAGCGTGCGCGTAGAAAGGGCTTTGCTCACCTCAAAGGAATGCGCGCGCTTTGGGTTTACTACGGGTATGCCATTTTTCTCCAAGAACGTAAGCGTTTCTTCCATGCGAGAAAGCGATTTCATGTGTCCGCGGAATTGTGAGCTGGCAAATACACGATTTACCACCATTTTGTAGCACAAAAGATCCTCTAAATCAAAATCTGCTTCCATATCGATGAGTGTTGCATCGATACCTTGGGAAGCAATTTCATCCCTCAGCTTATAGCTTGACCATTCTTGAGATTCGTACAGTATGCCAATTGCCATATCATTTTCCTCTTTCCTATCGTCGAAGCGGTGATTTCGACTAAATACTGCTTTTTTTCTGTAATTATATTCCTTTACAGCCAAAAAGTAAAGTAGGCACATATACGAATCATAGTATCCAGTAGATACTAATGAGGTGAAATAAGGGCTTTGCGCCCACGCGCGAGGAGGGCATGCTGAAAAACTCAAAAGTGGCCATAGGCCACTTTTGAGTTTTGGGGAATGGCATATTGTATTATACAGTAATTGCCGAATCCATTTTCGCCTTGACGATGTAATTGCCGCCGATAACGCCGCCAAACATGTACTTTCCTTCGCGATTGGTTTTGGTGTAGGATATGAGTTTTTCACCGTTCTTTTTGCCGGTTTCATCAACACTTATGCGATAAAGGCCGACGAAGCAACCGGGCACAACCGCGCCATTACCACCACGGCGTATGATACCGCTGACAGTACCGCTATTTGTGCGATCATGCACTATGATGTTCATAGCGATG
>CAYJPI010000212.1:0-4857 GCA_964372005.1 uncultured Oscillospiraceae bacterium
TCTATCGCAAGGTTGGGCTTAGAAAGGTGCTACGGGATATTCGCGTGCGATCATTTTTGCGCAGGCACGGGTATACTACGTTCGATGTGGATAATTGTGTATGGAAGCTTCAACAACGTATTATTTCATCATCGGAGTTTCCGCATGAGGTCGGCGTGTTCCTCGGTTATCCCATTGAGGACATAGAGTCGTTTATCGAACATTCGGGATGCAATGCCCTTTGCGTGGGATGCTGGAAGGTGTACCACAATGTGGATACGGCGAAGGAACTGTTTGGCAAGTATGATAAATGCACGCGCATCTATATGGAGAAGCATCTGCAAGGAACCGATATCACAAAGTTGACGGTAAGTTAGTGTCTAAGTAATAAAGATGAACTCCCTGTTCTATAAACGATTGAGCTTATCAAAAGTGGCCTTGGCCACTTTTTTTGCAAGCAAAAACCGCCCGTAAACGAGCGGTTCGTATTTGTTATTATGCGCGAATCTTTGTGAGCACAACAGTGCCTGCAAGTGCTAAGATAGCCATCACGATACCTGCTGTTGCGAATGCATCACCGGTTTTCGGAGGATCCACCACGAGCGTGGGAACAGTAAGCACCTCTACATAGGGATCATATACCACGGTGTCATGGATTTCATCGCTGTCTCCGAAGTAGCTGCTTACGAAGAAGGAGTCATACAAGTAACCTTCCTGAGTGATAGACAATCCGAGCGAAATACGCATTTCGGTGTAGATGTCATGCACGGAGGTATATGCCTTGTAGTGTGTCGTGCTTGTATTGAGGTTTCTATACAACCTGTCGTTAATGCCGGTAGGTAATGAACTCGAACCGTCCCAGCTTACGAAGGAGTATTCCGCGTAGTTATTGCTGTCAAGCCCCGTTACTTCATACACGAGGGGAACTCCGGTAGGATCATCAACTTGAAGTTGAGAATATGGGGTTCCAATAGCCGATAAATCATACAGTGCAATCTGCATTTCGGTGCAACGATGCTTGGAATCAACCTTTATGCGCATCTGTGCTCCATTTGCCCATGTCTCATCGCTATCGAATCCTGCATAGGAAGGATCGAGAATCTCGATATAGTACGTGCCACCTTCTCTCCATACACCGAGATGTTCTTCGCCGTCGATGACGAAGGGGTTGTGGGTGCCGATTAGGGGAGGCTGATATTGTTCATCCGTCAAATCAAGGCTGTCATCAAGGTTAACCAAATGGGCGGTAATCGATCCACCCTCTTCGATAAGATGTCCGATTACCAAGAAGCTGTAATCTTCACCGATTTCGAATGTTCTCGTAGCACCTGTCAGAACGCCGTTCTCGTTTCTCTCCTCAATCACGCCATCGGCATGAAGGGGGGTAGTTGCTTCCCACCAATCCGAAGGAGGTATGGCTGCATTGCCTTCCCACCAATCCAAAAGATAAGCGGCATCATCGTTTTCGGGCACGATGTCGATGGGCTCAACGCCCTCCCAGCCGAACTCAAGTCCGACATCATTATCATCGTACTCTTTGGGTACGTGAATAGTTACAATCGCACCGACTGTTTCGTTCTTCAAGTAACCACGATCCTCCGAAGGAAGGAACGCGTTAAAATTTCTGTCATTTCCACCGAAGTTCGTTTGGTCATAATCGGCATGAATAACATCGATTGTCCAGTCGATATCGGTCTCCACGATGCGATCCGCACTTGTAAATGCGAATGCAGGTACCGATACAGTTAATATGGCCGCCAATGCCAACGATAAAGCAATAAGTTTCTTCATCCTCAGGTCCCCCTGTTTTATTTTGGGCGCAAATCTCTGTCTATACATGCACCATCCTTAATGTACTATAACAAATTTGCACAGCATTGTCAATACTCGTTCATAATCTTGTTATATTTGCGATATTTTTTTACAGCAATTCCTTCGATTGCAAGTAAACATCGCCCGAGCCGAGAGTTACAACAATGTCCCCTGCTTTTGCGTTTGCATGAATATACTCTCGAATATCGGCGAAAGTGGGTAAATATTCGGCGTTATTCGTCTTTTCGTTGATGGCATTCACCATATCCTTCGCATGTACGATGCCCGTGTCCACCTCGCGGCCGGGATATATATCCGCGACGAGTGCCTTTGCCGCATCCTCGAAGCATGTAACATCTTTGGTAAACAATGTCTTAGCGCGTGTATAGCTGTTACATTGGAACACAGCGTATATATTACCCTTGGTGCAATGCGATGCCGCCGATAGCGTCGCCTTTATTTCGGCCGGGTGATGCGCATAATCATGATAATACTTCACACCGTCCTTCTCTCCATACAGTTCAAAGCGCCTGCGTGTAAGCGTGTAAGCCTTGAGTGCACTCTTGATGGTATCGAGCTTCGCACCCAACAGCGACGACACAGCGAGCGCCGCCAATGCATTAATCGCATTGTGTTCGCCCGGCACGCCCAATTCCACACGCCCTGACGATTCCTTGCAGGTGAACAACTCGAACGATACATTGCCACTCTCGTCATACTCGAAATTCTTCGCGCAAAAATCCGCATCTTCATCACGGCCGTAAGTGATTACGGATAGATTAACTTCGTTTGCAAGCGCCTTAACGCGCGGATCGTCGATGCAAGCGAAGAACATCCCTGCCTTGGGTAATCTATCGAGGAACTTGCGAAATGCATCCGTGATATGCTCTATATCGCGATAATAATCCAAATGATCATCATCGATGTTGTTTATTATAGCGATGGTCGGATGTAGCGTTAAAAAGCTTTCCACATACTCGCAAGCTTCCGTAACGAAAAGATCCTTCTCGCCGATGCGTGTGCCGCCGCCCAAAAAGTCTACATAACCGCCGACATGCACCGTTGCATCAAGTGCGCCCTCCTCTGCGATGCGTGCGAGCATGCTCGTTATCGTGGTTTTGCCGTGGCAACCGGCAACGCCCACCACATGCGCGTATTTATCGCTTATCTCGCCCAGCGCCACGGAACGCTCCATCTCGGTGATTCCCTTTTCACGTGCGGCTGTGCGCTCCTCATTATCTTCCTTGATGGCGGCAGAATATATCACAAGCTCCGCATCGCCTATCTGCTCGGCCTTGTGGCCGACATAGTATTCTATCCCTGCCTCTTTAAGCGCAGGCGTAAACGCCGTCTCGCTTCTGTCCGAGCCGGTAACAGTGTAACCTTTTTCCTTTAATATGAGCGCAAGCCCATTCATCGAGCAACCACCTATTCCAACAAGATGGACGCGTTTTACATCAGCAAGTTTCTTTTCCACCGTTCTGCCTCCTTTATATATACTTGTTCGCCTTCATTATACGCTTTATGCGCTAATATGTCTACCCATCCAGCTCTTTCATTCTGCCTTTTTCTTGCCTAAACATCCCCATCACGTAAAGCGTAAGCCCTGCCCATATGAACACGAAGCAAATCATCTGTGGCAATGTTATCGTAGCTCCCAGGAACATTATGCCCGTTATAAGCATGATTGTAGGGCAGAAGAATTGGCAAAGCGCAACAACCGTGAGCCGCACCATGCGCAGTGCTATCGCGTAGAGCAAAAGCGGTATGAGCGAGCCTGCCCCTGCGCCCACGAGAAGCCAGAAGTTAGCCGCATCAACACCCAAAGTGCCCGTTGGCGTTTGGCCGAAGAACACAACGTACAGTAGCGCAAAGGGCAGTACAATTAGCGTCTCGATAAACAGGCCGACATTTGCATCAACCGCGGCAAATTTCTTTATCGTGCCATAAGTTGCGAATGAAACGGCCAGCACAAGCGCCATAAGCGGCAGCACCCCAAGCGACAGCGTATACACGATAACCCCCACCCCTGCGAGCGAGAACGCCCCAATCTCCAGCTTTGTGCATCTCTCCTTAAAGAAAATAACGCTGTATAGGAACAATACAAGTGGGTTTATGTAGTACCCCAGGCTTGCATCAAGCACGCGCCCGGAGTTAACCGCATAGATGTACACGCCCCAATTGCATGTTATAAACAGTGCCGCCGGCAAAAGAAATTTCATCTTCTTCCAATCCTTCAACACCGCGATAACCTCGCCCATTTGCTTTTTTGCGAGTATTAGCACCAGCACGCACACAAAGCTCCAGATAAAGCGGTTCGCCAAGATGAACATAGAGTCGAACCCACTCATCAAATTCCAATACAGCGGCATAAGCCCCCAAAACAAAAACGCACTCAGCGCAACGATAACGCCCTTCTTATCCATATATCCCATTCTCCTTTGCAAACTGCTACCATTCTATCACACATAGCGTGAGTTGAAAAACCTTTTTTGTAGCATAGCAACTTAATTTATAACACATACAATAAGTTTCGAGATAGAATTGTGTTTAGCAAGGCAGAAGAAGGAGGAATTGTGGTGCTATTTTGACTGATGATAACGCAGATAAGCGCAATTATAGCCGAAAATAATGTATGGGTTATGAGTTATGTTGCTATACTTACAACATGGGTAATTTATTTTATAGATGCAAAACCGCCAAACTTGCCTTAGGCGGCCGGCGCATAATTAAAAGGCGTAGGCGGCACAACCACACCTTAATAGCCGCCTTACTTGTGGTGCTGTTTTTGATATGCGTGTACCTCGGCTCACTCGCGCTTAATGCACTTACGCCGGATAGGGAATTGCCGCCCATTTCGCTATGGGTGGCCGCCTAAACATGCAAAAAAAGTCCGCTCCGTATTGGAGCGGACTTTTATGTCGTGCAAGTGGGGTGAAGTTAGGTGCTATTACGCACGAACCTTCTTCATTACAACTACGCCAGCGAGAGCTGCGATAGCCATCACGATACCAGCAACTGTCATTGCATCACCGGTCTTCGGAGGATCAACAACGATTGTGGGAA
>CAYJPI010000213.1:0-861 GCA_964372005.1 uncultured Oscillospiraceae bacterium
CACGACGAAGAAGAGCATGTGCATGACGAAGAAGAGCACGCACACGACGAAGAAGAGCACGTGCATGACGACGAAGAACATGTGCACGACGAAGAAGAACATGTGCATGACGAAGAAGAGCACGCACACGAGGATGAGCACGCACACGAGGATGAGCATTCGGATGAAGGACATGCCGCGCATTACGATGAGCACATCTGGCTATCGTTGAGGAATGCGGCCCTTCTTACGAGCGAGATAGCAACAGTACTTGGAGAACTCGACCCGGCTAATGCCGAGATTTATGCCGACAGAGCGGCTAGCTATGTGCAGGAGCTCATGCTACTTGATGGCGAGTATCAGGCGGTTGTAGCCGCGGCATCGAGAGACACCATGCTTTTCGCCGATCGTTTCGCATTCCGTTATCTTGTTGATGATTACGGCATCTCCTACTATGCAGCATTTGAAGGTTGCTCGGCAGAAACCGAGGCGAGCTTTGAGACCATCGCATTTTTATCCACCAAGGTGGATGAGCTTGCGCTGAGCAACATAATCATACTCGACGGATCGAGCGCGGACATCGCTAACACCGTAATACAAAACTCTACCCAAACGGATGCAACCGTACTTTCGTTAAACTCCATGCAGTCGATAACCGCTGGTGATGTGGAAGGTGGAGCTACATATTACGGAATTATGAAAGACAATCTTAGTATATTTGAGGCGGCACTCGCACAATAAGGAGAAATATGACGCAATTTACTTGCAAAAACCTCACCATCGGGTATGGAAACTCGGTGGTGACGCAGGGGATAGACTTTTCGATTGATGAGGGAAACTACCTTTGCATCGTGGGCGAAAATGGGGCGGGGAAGAGTACGT
>CAYJPI010000213.1:871-4853 GCA_964372005.1 uncultured Oscillospiraceae bacterium
CCCTATTTCGGGAGAAATTTCGATGGGGGTTAAAAGCACCGACATCGGATACCTACCTCAACAGACCCAGGTGCAAAAGGATTTCCCCGCATCCGTTTTGGAGGTGGTGCTGTCCGGTTGTTTGAATCGGATGGGATTACGTCCCTTTTATAGAAAAGCGGAGAAGGAGCGGGCCAACAACGCACTTGAAAAGATGGGGATAACGCATCTTAAAAAGAAGACATACAGTAAGCTTTCGGGAGGACAACAACAAAGGGTGTTGCTCGCGAGGGCTTTTTGCGCTGCGAATAAGGTGCTTCTTTTGGATGAACCTGCAACCGGCCTCGATTCGGCTACATCCCAAGAGATGTACAAGCTTGTAAAGAAGCTTAACGATGAAGGAATGAGCATAATAATGATCACGCATGACAGTGAAGCGGCGAAAAACTATGCCGACCATGTGCTCGTTTTGTCCGACACGGCTGAGTGCATGACGGTGGATGAGTATAAAAAGATGACCATGGGAGGTGCAAAATGAGCGAAATGTGGGAAACCTTAATGATGTTCCTTTCATACCCATTCGTTATCTATGCCTTTATTGTGGGGGTGCTTATAGCGCTGTGTGCCTCCTTATTGGGGGTAACGCTAGTGCTAAAGCGTTTTTCGTACATTGGGGATGGATTATCGCACATAGCCTTCGGAGCGATAGCCATAGCATCCATATTAAAGCTCACAAACCAAACCATTTTGGTATTTCCCGTAACGGCATTATGCGCCGTGCTCCTACTAAGGATTGGGCGCAATGCCAAGGTAAACGGTGATGCTGCAATCGCGATGATGTCGGTAGGTTCGCTAGCGATAGGTTATCTGCTTTTGAACATTTTCCCTGTATCGACTAATCTTGCAGGCGACGTATGCACAACCTTGTTCGGCTCGACATCCATACTCACACTTACACCAATAGATGTTTGGGTGTGCATGATACTTGCTGCGATCGTGCTGGTTATTTTCATAGCTTTTTACAACAAGATCTTCGCTGTAACATTCGATGAAACATTTGCAAGGGCAACAGGAATACGGGCGGGCGCATACAATCTTATCCTTGCGATTACAATAGCGGCAGTGATTGTTATTGCGATGAATCTCGTAGGTTCACTATTGATAACGGCGCTTGTTGTGTTCCCTGCTCTAACGTCGATGCGATTATTCGGAAGCTTCAAAGCTGTAATTCTAACCTCGGCAGTTGTGGCGGTATTCTGCGCGGCAAGCGGCATACTCATCTCGATAATAGCCGGAACGCCGGTAGGATCGACGATTGTGGTAGCAAACATCATATTGTTTGTAGTGGCAACATGCATACAGAAAGTGAGGAAGGTATCATGAAAAAGAGCTTATTTGTTCTTGTAGCTGTATTGATGCTGTTTTCAGGATGTTCTCAGCAAACCGTCCCCGAGGGTGTAACCATTCCTGTTACGGAGGATGTTACCGCTGTGGAAAATGAACAGATTGCCGCGGCGGACGGTATCGATGTGGATTTAACGAATTTGAACAGTACCATGGTATTCGCCAGGGTAAACGACATTATGGTGAACCCTAAAGATTATAGTGGACAAACCATGAAGATGGAGGGCATATACGAGTCGTCCGTTGACCCAACGAATGGCAATACCTACCACTTCGTTGTTATCACCGATGCGACCGGCTGCTGTCCACAAGGGATGGAGTTTATACTTGACGGCGATTCAAGCGCCTACCCCGAGCCGTCATCAACGATACAAATCGTAGGTGAGTTTGAAGGCTATTTAGAGGGTGAACTTACATACTATCGCATAAGAACCGACGAGGTGCTTGCGGCTTAGATGGTGTTGTAACGAGTTGAGCCGACACCATCTAGCACCAAAACAGGATTTCAACCATATAAAAGCATACTTTATTATTCCCCCGAATACATATTAACAAAATGAGTATCGGGGGAAATTGTTATGCGCAGTGTATGCTTGAAACGAATGGGTACATTTTTGTTAGCTCTTATTCTCTTTGGTTGTGTGTTCATGCTTAGCGCATGCAAGGAAGATGAGGTACCTGTACCGCCGATGGAAGATGAGTGGGTGGAGGAAAGCCCCGACCAAAGCGCGGGCTATCGCCAAACGGTGCTGTACTATGAAAGTGATGAAGGCATGATGGTGCCTGTGATGAAGCTATTGCCGTGGGAAGAAGGCATAGGCAAGGCGGCGCTTAATCAGCTTGTCGATTCGCAGGAAAACAAGCTTTCATCAGCGGTTATGGGGCTAAAGAATGTTGTACCGCAAGGCGTTACATTCGTTTTGTCCATCTCCGATGAGGCGGTTGCAACCCTCGATATATGCGACTTGCCCGAGCTTGAGGATGTGGGTGCAGAGAACGCGCTTGTAACGGCGGTGGTAAATACGCTTGTGGAGTTTCCTACAATAGAAGAAGTTTCGCTGATGTTTGACGGTGAAAGCATAGAATCGCTCCCTCACGGCACGGATGTAAGCGGCGTTATGGGCAGGATTCCTCTGAATGAAGAGCCGCTTCTCGTTTCCGCATCCGATGAAGATGTGCACCTGATGACATTATATTTCCCAAACTTATCGGCAAGTTTGAACGTTCCCGTTACGAGATATGTGGGTACCGAGCCAACCTTTGAACTGGCCGTAAATGCCCTTATAAGCGGGCCTATGGATGAAACGCTGCGCGCTTGCTTCCCGGAGGGCACAAAGGTGCTCACGGCATCTGTAGAGAATAATATAGCTACAGTGGATCTATCCGAGGAATATGCCACCATATCCAATACCCCCGAGCTTGAAGCGGCCGCGCTTGAAACATTGCAGCTGACAGCCGCTCAATTCGGTACGGTATCGGCGCTGTCATTGACGGTTGAGGGTGAAGCGTGGCAAACCGAAAGCGTTGCGGCAATGAGCATAATGCAATATCCAAATGAGTTTAGGCCATATTAAATTGCGCTAATTGTAGGTTTAGCAAAATAAGATTCAAAAAAGGTGGTACGATGTGCATTAGTCGCATATCGTACCACCTTTTGGATTATTGTGTTATTAATCTTGATATCCTGCCATGCGCTGGATGATGCGTGCACCGAACTTCGCCTTGTACTTCATCATAAGCGCCTGCAAGTGCGATTCCACTTCCTCTTCACTATATCCGCTTGGAGGCATGTACTCCTCGAGCATCACGAAGCAAACGCCACCATTGCATTCGTTATAGAAGCTTTGTAGGCTTTTGTAAGAGCAGGCATTAAGCTTGAGCTCGAAGCGCAAACGCTTGCCGGTGCTCTTAAGATTCCGCGAAAATCCGACGAAGCCTTCATCGCTGTTTTCACGGAAGATGCCATATACTCCCATCGCTTCAGGCCACAAAGTTACACCCATAGCCGCTCTCCTTTTATCCTACGGGAATCTCTTCGAATTCATCCGCTTCAGCTACGGTTTTACCCACATCACGGACGAGATCAGCATATATTTCAACGGAAGCTGCTGCTATCCAGCCTTCTATAGCTGCGGCAAATGCTTCGTCTTGAGCAGTGGATAGGAGGCTTTCCATGTAGCTTTCCTTCACTTCGTCAAACGTGCGAGCGCCGCTCTCCACATCGGAGACATACTTGATGATGTGGTAGCCGTAATCGCTCTTGACGGGTTCGCTTACATCGCCTACATTTTCGAGAGCTAATGACGCTTCGAGGAATTCGGGGACGAACATGGTGGTTTCGCCGCAAAGGTAACCGATATCCATGTTCGGCGGTGACATCATGCCGGGGTCTTCGCCATGCTCGGCCATGAGTGCATCGTAGCTATCGGGGTCGGCCATAACCAAGTCGTATACTTCCTGAGCTTTTGCGGAATTGTCCTCGCCCTCAGCTTCGCCGATAAGGATGTGCTTAACGCGGCGGAAACCTTCGGGAGTATAGAAGGGCATGGTGCCCATTCCACTCTCATATGAACCCTGCGCGGATTCGAAAGCTGAAGGA
>CAYJPI010000214.1:0-4844 GCA_964372005.1 uncultured Oscillospiraceae bacterium
CATATGGATCTCCTCCTTTGCTATTTGGTGCGGCCTACGAACCTTCACCATTATAGCACTGGAGGTGTTTTGCTTAAATCTAAAGATTTTTATCCGACCCCCGGCAGAGCCGGGGGTTTTATCATGCTAAAGCGTACAAAAAAGTTCTGCTGATATTCTCTATCCGCAGAACTTTTCAAAATAAATTTTTTGTCTGTTTTTTTACTTCAGCGTAGCATACATAACTGCTTTTATCGTATGCATGCGGTTCTCGGCCTCATCAAACACCACGCTTTTATCGCTTTCAAACACTTCATCCGTCACTTCCATCTCGGGAACGCCGAACTTTTCGGCAATTTCCTTACCAATGGTGGTGTTCGTGTCGTGGAATGAAGGCAGGCAATGCATGAATATCGCATCATCGCTCGCAAGTTCCATCATGGCCGCGTTAACCTGATACGGCTTGAGCAGCTTAATGCGGCTCTCCCAAACGCTGTCGGGTTCGCCCATCGACACCCAGATGTCCGTGTATATGACATCCGCGCCCTTTGCGCCTTCTGTAACATCCTGAGTAAGTTTGATGCTACCGCCATTCTTCTTTGCAATCTCTTGCGCTATCTCGATAAGCTCTTCTTTCGGGAAGAGCGATTTCGGTGCACAGGCTGTGAAGTTTAATCCCATCATCGCACAGCCTATCATGAGCGAATTGGCTACATTGTTGCGCGCATCGCCCACGAAGGTGAAGTTTACGCCCTTTAGCCTACCGAGCTTTTCTTCAACAGTTAACAAATCCGCCACAACTTGTGTGGGGTGAAACTCGTCTGTCAAGCCATTCCATACGGGAACGCCCGAAAAAGCGGCTATCTCCTCCACTATTTCTTGCGAAAATCCACGATACTCGATACCATCGTACATGCGCCCCAGTACCCTTGCCGTGTCCTTGATGGTCTCCTTCTTGCCCATTTGCGAACTTCCGGGATCTAAGTATGTGCAACCCATGCCCAAATCCATCGCCGCAACCTCAAAAGCACAGCGCGTGCGCGTGGAAGTTTTTTCAAAGAGCAAAACAATGTTCTTTCCTTCAAGGCTTTTATGTGCGATTCCCGCCATCTTCATCTCTTTGAATTTACGGCTCAAATCCAATAGATAACGGAATTGCGAGGGCGTGTAGTCGAGTAATTTCAAAAAGTGTTTACCACGAATATTCTCAGGCATGGAAAAATATCCTCCCATTATTTTGATAATACAATAATATCTCATCGGAATGTCGATGTCAATACATTTATACATATTTATGCATGATATTTTTATATTTATTCACACATTGATTTTTTGTTTTTTTCAAGCGCCGTATAAGCGCTATCCACCGTTATTACACAGCAATAGCCTTCACACACCTCCTTCATACCGGCACGGATTGAAGCTTTTATATTGGATATTTGTTCACGAGCCATTCCTGCCGGAACCACAAGGTCAAAAATCAGATTTGTGCAATTTTCACCCGGCACAAGCCTAAAATCATGAAAGTGCAGTTTCCCGTCCACCCTTTCAATCACCGCGCTCAATTCGCTTTTCACACTCGTGCTTAATTCATCATCAACAGCGAGCGGATCCATGTGAATCGTTAGGTGCAGGTTCATAGCGGCGGCTATTTCACGTTCCGCCTTGTCGATGGTTTCATGTATCTCGAGTATGTCGGAGTCGGCGGCGACCTCAGCATGCACTGTGACAAGCCTGCGCCCCGGGCCATAATCATGCACCAGCAAGTCGTGTAGGCCTTCTATCCCGTCATATGAAAGTAGCCTCTCTACGATGCCCTCCACGAGCTCAGGATCGGGCGATTCCCCCAATAGCGGGCTTGATGTATCCTTCACTATACCTATCCCGGAATAAATTACAAATAGCGCAACCATTAGCCCCATGTATCCATCGAGCGGCAGTTTTAGTATGTGAGACAGGATGTATCCGAGTAAAACAACCATGGTCGATATAACATCGTTTCGGCTGTCAGTCGCCGCGGCGGCCATCGCATTGGATTTTATGCGCTTACCGAGTTTGCTCGTAAATCGCCCCATCCAAATTTTCACAGGTACGGTAAAGAAAAGCACGCCTGCAGTGACCGGGCTAAACTCTACGGGGGTTGGGCTTACTATCTTCTCGATAGCCCCTGTAAGCAATTCAACGCCTGCAAGCAGTATCATAAACGCCACTACAAGCCCGGCGATATACTCCACTCGGCCATGCCCGTAAGGATGTTCATCATCGGCAGGTTTTGCGGCAACCCTGAAACCCACCAACGTAACTACGCTCGCGCCTGCATCCGCAAGATTATTAACCGCATCCGCCTGCATAGATATACTGCCCGAAAGCACCCCTATCGTAAATTTCGTTCCCGACAAAAGAGTGTTAAGCAGTATACCCACAATCCCCGCAAGCACACCATAGGCCGTGCGCACCTTTTCGGTATGCACGGCCTCGCTGTTTCGTATAAAATGCTTGACTATAAAGTCCGTCATTTTGCATTATTCCTCTTCGTTCACGGGTTCATCGCTCTGCTCTGCATCCGCCTTAGCGCCCTTCGCTCCACCCTTTGCCCCTCGCTTCGCGTCACGTTCTTCGGCGGCTTTTTGCACTTCTTCCTTCAATGCGGCACGAAGTTTAACATCGAGTTCCTCACAAAGTTCGATATTATCTTTGAGGAACAAGCGAGCATTGTCGCGGCCTTGCGCCATACGCATATCGCCGTAGGAATACCATGCTCCCGTCTTTTGCACGAGCTTGTACTTCACCGCAAGGTCGATAAGCGAGCCTTCACGTGAGATTCCTTCGCCATATATGATGTCAAACTCGGCAAGCTTGAAAGGTGGTGCAACCTTATTTTTAACAACCTTTACGCGTGTACGGCTTCCTACAAACTCAGTGCCGTTTTTAAGGCTTTCGATGCGCCTTACATCGAGGCGAACGGATGCATAGAACTTTAGCGCCTTACCGCCCGTCGTTGTTTCGGGGCTTCCGAACATAACGCCCACCTTATCACGCAACTGATTGATGAATATTACAACCGTATTCGTTTTGGATATAGTACCTGCAAGTTTACGAAGCGCCTGAGACATAAGCCTCGCCTGCAAGCCGACGTGGCTGTCACCCATGTCACCCTCTATTTCCGCCTTGGGGACGAGTGCAGCTACCGAGTCGATAACGATTACATCCATCGCGCCGGAACGAACGAGAGCCTCCGTTATTTCGAGCGCCTGCTCGCCCGTATCAGGCTGTGATACATAGAGCTCATCAACATTAACTCCAAGATTTTCCGCATATATGGGATCGAGCGCGTGCTCCGCATCGATGAATGCCGCCGTGCCGTTCATCTTTTGTGCTTGTGCGACAACATGTAGAGCAACCGTCGTTTTACCCGATGACTCGGGGCCATATACCTCGATTATACGGCCTCTCGGAAGCCCTCCCACACCAAGCGCGAAGTCAAGTTCCAAGCATCCCGTCGAGATGGTGGAAACCGTTATTTTACTGCTCGCATCACCGAGCTTCATTATTGCACCTTTACCGAATTGCTTTTCAATTTGCCCGAGGGCAACCTCAAGCGCCTTTGTTTTTTCTACCGCCATGACGCACCATCCTTTTATATTTTATTTATTTCTTCATCGCAAAGCCCTGTGATTTCGGCAATCACCTCTATGGCAAAGCCTTTCGCCTTCATCACACGGGCGGTTTGTTCTCTTTCCTTTGCAATGCCGATTTGCTCGCCCTTTATAATGCCGATTTGTTCACCTTGGTTTTTTGCATACAAAATCTCATCCGCTTGATCACGCATGGACTTTTCTCTCATTTCCGATTGGTAGCGAAGGCTACTATCCGCGCTGATGATTCCCAACTGATTCACAGCATTGGATATTTGCATGTTTTGTTCTGACAACATATCAAATTCCTCCTTGCTCTCTGCGTTGATAAAATGCGCCCACAACAAGCGCAAATCCATACCCTGTGCAGTAATTCCGCTGAGTTTTTTCAGTTCGACGAAATTCACCTCAAGGCAGTCGCTCATTTCGGATTTGTCCTCCACATCGAGCATACGTGCACGGTGATGCCATCTTTCGTCTGCAAAAATGTTAAAATTCACATAGTTGAGCGCCACCGCTCTTCCAAGTTTATCGTACTTATCTCCTGCAGAGAGCTGCGAGACAAACAGTTTCGAAGTATAATACAAGCTTCTCTTTATCATATTCTGTTTGTTTTGCATTTGTATTTCGATATCGACATGCACACCGTCGGAAGTTCTTACGCGCACGTCGAATCTACTACTTTTATCCTCTACGTTCATCTCTATCGATTCATTGTTTACAAGTACAATATCCTCCGGCGAAGGAATGTCGAGATCAAGCATGCTTGAAAGCATCGAATGCAAAATCCCCTTGCTCTCCTCACGCGCAAACAGAGCCTTGAATACTAAATCAATTTTAGGTTTAAGATAAGTCCTTGAAGCACCCGTCTGCATAACATTCTCCCCACTCTCTTATTATATCACATTTTTACCCAAATGCAACGAAGGTGAATCCTACTTCGAAAGCTCTCTCCTCAACATATCGAAGGCATGTAGCATAGCACTGCCTCTGATACGCGAGCGATCACCGTTAAGCTTTACTTCCTTTACGAAAGTACCCTGTGCACACGCCAGTGCGATATACGCAAGCCCCACGGGTTTTTCCTTAGTTCCCCCATCGGGCCCTGCAATACCGGTCGTAGCGATTGCATAGTCCGCGCAGGATGTTCTTCTCATACCCTCGGCCATTTCGCGTGCGCACTCCTCGCTCACCGCGCCATGGTTTCGCAGTGTTTCGGCCTTCACACCA
>CAYJPI010000215.1:0-407 GCA_964372005.1 uncultured Oscillospiraceae bacterium
GATGTAGCCCCTATCGAGTGCGACCACACCATTGAGCCACGAAGTATTCGGCACATAGCCTGCAAACACGAACACACCGAAGCCATTTTCATGTGTTTCTTCTCTTTCTTCACCCGTTTCATTGTTGCGAAGTTTGATTGTACGAAGCCCGTTCTCTCCTGCAACGAAAATTACCTCGGTGTTGAAGTGCACCGAGATTTTCTCCTCCTTGTACACTTCATCGGATACCGTTTTGGCCGCCGAAAAATCCGACTCGCGCACGATCATCTGCACGCTAGACGCATAGCGCGTGAGGAAAATCCCCTCCTCGACCGCCGCAAATCCACCGCCAACCACGTACACTGGCATGTCCTGGAAGAACTCCCCGTCGCATGTCGCACAATACGCCACGCCACGCCCCCGATACT
>CAYJPI010000215.1:417-3127 GCA_964372005.1 uncultured Oscillospiraceae bacterium
GGTGAAGCGCCAAGTGCGAGAATAACGCCAAGCGTTTGATATGTGCCGATGCTCGTTTTGAGCGTTTTTATATCACCGCTCACATCCATATCGAGCACTTCTGCAAGCTTAAATTCCGCACCGAAGGCTTCCGCTTGCTTTTGCATGTCATGCGTAAGTTCTGTGCCGCTCGTGCGGAACACGCCCGGGTAATTCACCACCTCAGATGTAATGGTAATCTGCCCACCGAACTTTTCCTTCTCGATCACGAGCGTTTTATACTTCGCACGCGCCATATATATCGCAGCGGAGAGCCCTGCAGGGCCTCCGCCGACGATAATCATATCATACAAATTGCTATGATTGTTTTGCATTATAGTTGACCCACCAAGTCGAGCGTGGGTTTAAGTGTCTTTGCACCGGGCTTCCACTTTGCCGGGCAAACCTCGTCGCCATGTTCTGCCACGAATTGGAGCGCCTGCACGCGGCGGAAAAGCTCGTCCGCGTTTCTTCCGACATTGCCTGCGAGTACCTCATATGCCACAATCTTACCTTCGGGGTTCACGATGAAGCTACCGCGCTCGGCAAGCCCCACCGCCTCGATCATCACATCGAAGTCGCGAGCAAGGCAACCCGTGGGATCGGCGAGCATGGGGTACTTGATCTTTTTGATGGTGTCGGACGCATCCCACCATGCCTTATGCACGAAATGTGTATCGCAAGAAACGGAATATATCTCGCAACCGATACCCTTAAACTCATCATATTTCTCCGCAAGGTCGGCAAGCTCTGTCGGGCAAACGAAGGTGAAGTCCGCAGGATAGAAGAAGAATACGCCCCATTTACCGAGCACATCCGCTTTCTCTACTTCCTTAAAGCCCTTCTCAAAATAGGCCTGCACCTTGAAATCTGCAATTTCTTTTCCAATCATCGACATAATAAAAATTCTCCTTTTGTATATTTTGCGGGAGGATAATCGATTCTCTGATTAAAGCTCCCACTTTATGTATAACCAACGTTAGTCATTTCTAACACACTTTTTTGTTTTTTAATTCCTTAAAGTTACAGAACAATGAATACAGAAATAAACTTGACGAAACAATTCTGCTATGATATGCTTGTGCAAGTTAGTTCTTGCTAAGTTAGTTTATGCTAATTTATGGAACGATTGCTCATTGCACAGTAAACTATGAAAGGGATACAAAATGATAAAAATAGCCCTCTATGGAAAAGGTGGAATCGGAAAATCCACTACGGCTTGTAATTTGTCCGCCGCGCTTTCAAAGAAGTATAAGGTCATGCAGATAGGTTGCGACCCCAAAGCGGACTCAACGAAGAATTTGATGCGTGGTGAACCCATCTGTCCCGTTTTGCACGCCATTAAAGAAAAGGGAGATGATGTGGAGCTTTCCGATATTGTGGGTATAGGCTATGGCGGTGTTGTTTGCGTGGAAGCGGGAGGGCCTACTCCCGGCATAGGATGCGCGGGGCTCGGAATCATCGCGACATTCGATAAGCTTGAAGAACTCGATGCCTACGAGATATACAAGCCCGATATCGTACTTTACGATGTGCTAGGAGATGTTGTATGTGGTGGGTTCGCTATGCCACTTCGAAAGGGCTATGCGGATAATGTGTTTATCGTTACCTCCGGTGAGATGATGGCTTTGTTCGCGGCATCGAATATTGCGAGTGCGGTTGAAAATTTTAAGGATCGAAGCTATGCGAAAAACTCGGGAATCATCCTTAATGAAAGGCTCATCGAAAATGAAGATGAGCTTGTAAAGAGAGCCGCAAAGGAAATAAATACGGATGTAATAGCCAAAGTAAGGCGAAGCAAGTGGGTGCAAAAAGCGGAGGACTTAAAACAAACCGTTATCGAAGCTTTCCCCGATTGCGATATCGCCGGTGACTACATGGCTCTTGCGGACAAGATAGCTCGCATTTGCGGATTGGAGTAGTGTATGGAAACAGCATTTAAGAATACGTTAAAATACACCGCGCCCACCCACGGCGACTGGGGAATCGTGCGCATAGCATCGCTTGTGCCGGAGAGTTTTTCATTGTTCGTTTGCCCGTCGGCCTGTGGAAGGCATGGTGCGCTCGGGGCACTTGCCAAGGGCTTCAAGGATAGGCTTGCATATGTATACATCAACCAAAGCGATATAATCGGTGGCTATGATGATAAAATCATTGAAGGAGTGGACGAGCTTTTGCGGCGTGTAAAGAAAAGGCCGCGTGCGCTATTCGTATATGTAAGTTGCCTTGATGAACTTATCGGCACTGACATGCAGGCGATTATAGAGAAACTGCGTGTATTGCATAATGATGTACACTTTGCATACGGACGCATGAACCCCATATCAGCGGACACGAGTATGCCGCCCGGCATTATCACTCATGCATCGATGTTTTCCCTACTAAACAGGACGGCATGCATCGAAAATAGGGTGAATCTGCTCGGAGTACTAGAAGGTATCCCTCGCGAGAGCGACCTTTTCGACGTATTGCACGGCTTCGGATTCGATGAAGTCAAGCAAATTTCGGACATGACAACATACGACGATTTTCAAACCATGGCGAACAGCGCGTATAATGTTATGGTATCGCCAATGGCAAAGATGGCGGCAAAGAACATGAAGAAAGACCGTGGTGTCGGCTTCGTTTCGGCATTCGTCAGCTATGACATGCATGTAATCGAGGCCGAATATAAGAATATGGCCGCGTTTTT
>CAYJPI010000215.1:3137-4837 GCA_964372005.1 uncultured Oscillospiraceae bacterium
GGCTTAAATTCCGAAAAAGAGGAAGCACGTAAAGCTATCGCGAATGCTCTTTCGGTCGTAAACGATACGCCGATAGTCGTGTGTGATGGGGCAACACTAAAGCCCTTCGAGCTTGCTCGCACACTGATAAGCTACGGTTTTAATGTTCAAGCTGTGGCCGCGAGCGAAGTAGAACTCACCGATGAGCAGATTGACAAGATGTATGTTCCTTCGAGCGATGCCGCGGCATTCAACTAAATTAGCATGAAGAAAGAGAAAACACCTCGAATGAAAAGAAAAAACCTTATATGGTCGGCATCGATAGCGGTCGCAATCATTGCGGTGAGCATATTCGCAATGGGGCTCGGTAGGTTCAGCATAACCGTGCCCGAGATAATCGCCACCGTTTTTCCCGGGTCACTCCCGGGTGTTGCGGTGACGGATACGATGCACACCACCATATTCAACATCAGGTTGCCGCGCATACTGCTCGCACTTTTAGCTGGCGCGGGGCTGTCCGTTGCAGGTGCATCCTTTCAAGGGATTTTCTCAAACCCTGTCGCCACTCCCGATACACTCGGGGTGGCGACAGGGGCTTCTTTCGGTGCTGTTTTAGGGATATTATTCGGTGTAAATATGATTCTCGTGCAGGTGTTCGCGCTAATCGCAGGCGTTGCGGCGGCAGGAATCGTGTTTTCGATAAGCAAAATTAGGGGAACTTCTTCGATCATCATGATCGTGCTTGCAGGCATGGTGGTTGCGGCGCTCTTTCAATCGATGGTATCACTCGTGAAGTTTACCGCCGACCCACAAGACACCCTCCCTGCGATCACCTTCTGGTTGATGGGATCGCTCACGGGTACAACTTTCGATACCTTGGCGGTGAGTGCGCCATTTATCATCATCGGATGCATCATTATCTTCATACTAAGGTGGCGTCTTAACGCCATGTCCTTAAACGAGGATGAAGCTAAAGCCCTCGGCATAAATGTAAAACAGATGCGCATAATCGTTATACTTGCCGCGACCATGGTAACGGCGGCAGTGGTGTCGGTTTGCGGCCTTATCGGATGGGTGGGGCTTCTTATCCCCCATATTTCACGCATGGTTTTTGGGAACGATAATAGATCTGTTATCCCTGCGAGCATCGGCTTGGGCGCATTGTTTATGCTCGTTATCGACACGATTGCAAGGAGCATGACAGCAGCGGAAATCCCCGTATCGATATTAACCGCCGTAATAGGCGCGCCATTCTTTATTATACTATTGAGAAGAACGGGGGGGATTAAATCATGATATTTGAGGTTAAAAACGGCTGTTTTGGTTATGATTCGCGAAACACTATATTGACCGATATCAATTTCAAAGTAGAAAATAACGCCATCCTCAGCATTTTGGGGCCAAATGGCGTAGGAAAAACCACGCTCATTAAATGTATGCTCGGCCTTTTAAGATGGACAAGCGGCGATAGCATTATAGACGGCATTATTCATGGGATTAAACAAATGATATCCGCCTATGCACACCTTAGGCGCGTATTCTTTCGCCGCATCCATAATATTCACAACCCCTGCATGGCCGCAACCCATGATGAGCACATTTTCATCACCTTTGATGATGAGGTTTTGCTCATGTCGAAAGTCATCCTTGCCATTTTTATCGAACAGCATATCATTGGCATCACAATGGCATCTGTCTATGTGTTTTACAGTAAAGAGAAG